>NZ_JBEXYS010000031.1:0-93892 GCF_040631045.1 Streptomyces sp. NPDC005706
GCCCCGCCGCCCCCCCCCCCCCGCCCGCCCCCCCCCCCCCCCCCCGGTGTGCTTTCCTCGGCCCGCATCGCGCGGTAATGCCGTGGCACAGCGGAAGGCTTCGCGCCAAGTGCTGTGCCGTAGCAGTGGAAAACACGGAGGGGCCACTATTCGGGCTGCGGTCCCTCTACAGGGGGCGTCAAGTCAATGAGGTAATCCCACCGCTCAACGTAAGAGCGGTAGAACGATCGCCGCTTGACGCCTGTCGGCATGTACGTGCCCTCGCCGGGCTTGGGCCAGTACGGGTAATCGCCGTCCGGGCCGGGGTCGAATGCATCAACTGCCATTCGCGGCCTTGTCGTCCAGGTAATAGGCCAGCGCTAGACGTGCGTCCTGGTCGACCTTGGCGAATAGGGCCGGGTCGCCGGTACGCAGCGCGGCCAGACGCTCCATTACGGGGTCAATCTCGAAGTTCATTGATACCTCGCGGGGTTGAGTGGAAATGAAAAATGCCCCGAGCTAGTACGACCACACAGCGGCAACCTGTGATCGAACTAGTTCGGGGCGATACGGCCGAGCAGCACCTAGGAACGTTCCTAGGTGGTCGACCGGAGCATAAGAGCGCGTCTGGTTGCCATAGACGCTAGGGAATCGCGGAAGGGGAGGAGGTGCCCCGACGGTGACCAGCCGCCGGGGGCTTTCCTCCTAAGAAAGGTAGCCAAGGCTACTCACCTTCCCGCGAGGGAAGAATTTGGGAGGCACCTCGGAACGTTCTTAGGTGGTGATGAGGACCGGCCAGGGGAGGTTTCCTGCCCGGTCATCACCCGCCGCCCCGGAGAACGTGAGGCACCGCAGAAGCGGACAGCGTTTTGCCGTCCACTGTTTAGAGAGTGAGTTGGTAAAGCGCCGGGGACGGAAAAGAGCAATAACCCGACCGACGAGCTGAAACCGTTATACTTCTGTGACGTGAACCGTAATTCGCTGTCCACTCTCTACGAGGTGTGTGAGTTAAGTCTGAGGCCCGAAAAAGGGTCAGAAGCCGGCTTGGGGCCTCTACTTGTTATGAGGCCGATATGCGACCACCTAGGAACGTTCCTAGCTGGTCCAATCTCCGTCGTCTTCCAACTCGGAAAGCAGAACCGTAATAGGGCTTAGGTCGTCCTCTACCGGCAGGAAGTAGTCAGCGCCGTGGGCGAGCACTTGCATGAGTTCCACAGCGGCGTACGGCCGTTCCCCGGTATAGCTGGTGAGGGCCGACCAATACGCCTCCAGGGCCCCGTCACAAGCGCCGAGCTGTCGAAGGCGGTACAACAGCGCCACGGTCCCCGGAATGCGGTCAGGGTTGAACGTCCAGCCGTCTTGCAGGTCCCTTACGGTGTCGTCGGCAAAGTCACCTTCTAGGGCTACGACGTAGCGAATGAACGGATCAGCGAGAGCAGGCATGCGAAAACCTTTCGTTATCTGTGCTGGAGATCCGAAACAGCGGGAAAGGCGCGCAACCGCGAGGGGCGGTCACAGATTTCTTGTTACCTGTACCTAGCTCCTATATACGTATGGGAAGAAGGTACAGGTAACAACTTTTCTGTGACCGCCGCCTACGCTAAAGCGGCCTTTCTCGCTGTCAGCCCTGCGACTGGCCGAGGATTCCCGGTCCGTCGATGTGCGCCGGTACGTCAGACAGCAGGTAGATGCCTCGGAACATCCAGCCCTTGCCCTTGCGCTGTACCTCGGTCACGCCGTTCGTCTTTAGGTGGTTCTTCACGTTGCTCGGAGAGAACTTGGCCGACTTATCGCCGTTGTCCTCGCGCCACTGCTTCAACTCGCGGTTGAAGTCGGAACGCTTGACCTCGCTGTCTTCGTTGTACTCGAATACCTCGCCGACGAGAGGCTTTAGCGGGTCTACCTCATCCTTGTGATGCTCGGTCGCCGTAATGACGCTCAGCGGGTCGCGTAGCCCCTCGCTGTAATAGCGCACAGCACCGCGCACAACCCACGCGGCCACACCCTCTCGCTCGGGCCCCTGAATGGTCGGCTCTAGGTCCGGGTCTCGCCGGTCGGCAAAGGAGACACCGAACAGCATCGCCTTAGTGCGGGCCCACAGCGCGGCACCGCCCGAACCGAATTCCGGGAGGTAGTTGGTTGCCAGAACGATGGTGAAAGTCGGCTCAAACGAGAACACCTTGCCCTGTAGGTGTCGCGTGTTGATTCGGTCTCCGCCGCTGAGGTTCTTTAGGAGTGCCGTATTCATGGGCACACCCTGGTTTCCCTCCTGCGCGACGACGAGCCGCTTACCGCGTAGCGCTGCAATCTGCTCGGTGTGGACCGCCTGCCCGCGCACGTTCTCAAAGATGGTGAAAGGCACCTCATGCACAATGTCGTGACCGAACACCTTCTGCATGGTGCGAATGGTGGTTCCCTTGCCGTTCCGGCCGTGCTCGCCGTACCAAACGCCTAGCGCGTGCTCGCGTACCTCGCCGGTAATCGCCATACCTAGGAAGGTCTGGTAATACCGCTGTAGTTCGGGGTCGTTGGGAAACACCTCGTCTACGAATCGGAGCCAGCGCGGGCACTCAGCGTCCGGCACGTAATCGACTAGCGCGCACTGGGTAAGCATGTCGGCTGGATCGTGCGGCTTTAGTTCGCCGGTGCGGAGATCCACGGTGCCATTCTTGAATGTGAGTAGGTGCCGGTGGTTGTCGAGATCATCGACGGTTGCGCGGAACTGCGGCAGGACGGCCATCTCGGCAACGATTGCGCGGCGCTGGAAATTTACGAGCATCTTGTTAGCAGCGGCGGCGGACCAGTTCATGTCCGAGGCATTCTCGGCACCGTGACGCATGAGCACGCGGGCAGCGTCGGTGATCGCCTGCATGGCCGCGCCGTCGTCGCCGGTTGCTTCCCACACTCGGCCATTCCAGCGGTGCCACCCGACGTGCTGGACGTGGCGCAGCTCATGCCCGCACTGGTCGGCAACGAACCGCGCGAAATTCACGTGCCGTACTTCGGGGTCGATGGCTAGTAGTTCGCGCTGTAGGGCCCAGTAGGTGTCGTTCACTTTTCGTTCTCCAGGAAGGCTAGTGCTGCTGCGGCGTTTCGGTCGGCTCGCTTAGTGCGCGGCTTGCGCTCGGCCGTCGGGAAGGGGTCGGGGAATCCGAGTTGATCTGCGGTAAGCGAACCGCGCCCGTTGTAGTTGAGTTCCCAAATCATTTCCTCGGCCCAAGTAATGAGCGCGTCTACGCGGGCGCGCTGTCGGGCCTCCTCGGTCATCTTGCGTCCAGCGGCCTCGGTTTCAGCCTTACGGCGGGCCGCCTCCTGCTCTCGCTGTCGTGCGGCCTGCGCGAATACCTCGTCATCGGGCAAGCGCATGTAATGGGGCGTGGTCATTCTGCGTTCTCCTCGGTGAGCACCTAGGAACGTTCCTAGGTGGTTAGCGGGTAGTGCCGTAGGTCTTGCGCTGGTAGTAGGCGCGGTAACGGCATGAGCGGCTGCACCACTTAGGGCGCTGTCCGCGTCCGCAGTACGGCTTGAGCGGCTGTCCGCATTCGCACTTAGCGTGCATGGCGTCCTCTCATATGCATATGAATTAGGGCCGAAAAAAAGCACCCTCGGCGGGTGCCTCAATCTGTACGAGGTGTGCCGGTTAAGTGCTGTGCACTGCCCTCGGGGTACAGAGAGTGAGTCGGTCAAGCGCGTAAGTGGCGTAGGGGGGATATCGGGCACCGCTGTTATCGAGCCGTAATGCCGTTTCTGAAAAACCGTCAGAATCAGGCCGGCGAGGGGCCCTCTATCACGCTGTGTAATTGCTTGGCTACAGGTGCCGAAGTGCTGTTTTCGAGAGGTGATCCGAACAGGACATGGAGATTTCCCAGTGACTCCGGAAAACGGGGTTCGCAATCGGCACTCGACACGGCGCTACCGCTGTAAGCCGCTGTGCGCCTCTCTGACGGCCTCTCGCGGAACGCTGCGAGGAACGGGCCCCCGAGACAGCGAGAGGGCCGCAGGCGGGCATGTGCGGCTTCCTGTCGGCAAGCGCGGCTAGCCCCTCGGCGCTGGCACCGGCGAGAGGGCCCCTGTACGGCCGTCTGCGGGCATGAGAAAGGCCCGGCGGGAGTGTGTCCCACCGGGCCCCTCAGAGCGCTCTACGCGACTTTCTAGCTGTCCTGCTCCCGCGTCCTGTCCGCGAGCGTCACGCCCGCCTCAAACGCCGCATCCCATGCCGGGTCGCTGGCCTCTCGCCAGTGGAACACCAGCCGGTCATGCGCAGGCACTTTGTACCCCCGACCCTGGGACGGCGTAAGGACAACTCCCTTATCCGTCAGAGCGGCCCGAAGCAATGCGCGCTGCCCGGAGATACCGGCCCCGTTCCACAGCGCTGCAAGCGCCTCGGGGTCCATCAGCGGGGAAAGGTCGGCCTCTCGCGTCAGTTCGGCCAACTCGGCCTTTAGCGCCTTGATCTGCTCGCCCACCTGAACGCGCAGACTGTCAAACATGTCCTCGGTCATGCGGCCGAGAACGAAAAACTCCTTGTTGAGTTTCATCTCTCGCCCCACCGCCGATTCCAGCGCAGCCGTTACCTGCGCCTTACGCGCTTCCTTTTCCGGGTCCTTGTAGGCGAGCCATTCGCGGGCGATTTCGTGGAGCGTGGCGGAGTCGGGGGAGAGGCTGAGAATGTGCGCGAACCACGATTGCGTTACGGCGTCCTCGGCGCGCTGCCGGTCGATGGATACGCCGGTGCAGATGTGCGCGCCCTCATTGGTCCGGGCGTAGCACCGGTAAGCGGGACCGCTGCTCACTTCCGCCGCTCCACATCGCCCACAGCGCATGATGCCCGCGAGGAGATTGGAAATCTCACGCTTCCCGCGCGCTCGGTTTCCTACGGGGCCGTTTTTCTGCGCACGGCTCGCGAGGATTTCTTTGATCTTGACGTGTTCCGCGAACGTGATCACGCCCTCGCCGCAGGAAACCGGATTGCCGCTCTTGTCGAACAGCGGGGTTCCGCCTCGGTGGTACTTCCCCGTCCACCGGCCGTTCGCGTCCAACATCCTGTCCCGCTGTGCGACCAATCCCGCCCAAGTCACGGCGTGCACAAGGGCGATGATTCCCGTTGCCTGCCAGTTCCGGCCGTGACGCGTCTTCAATCCCTCCTCGTTCAGCGTGCGAGCGATCCAAGTCGGGGTTTTGCGGTCCAACAGGTATTCGGCGATGCGGCGAGCCGTCGGGTACTCCTCGGGGTTCCGCTCAAGTCGGCCTTTCCCCTTCACAGCGCGCAGGCCGTAGGGCGTGACGCCACCGGTCCACTTACCGTCTGCCTTGTGCGCGTCCATGCCGAGTTTCACGAACTGCCCGAGGTCCGCCGCCTGTTCGCGTGCCTGCTCGCTGAGAATCGCCAGAACCATGCGGCTACGCGTGCTGTCGATGTTCTCGGCCACGACGTAGATACGCGCTGCCTGCTCCTCGAACTTGTCGAGCAGCAAGCCAACCTGTCCCATGCCTCGGCGGGAAAGCCGCGAGGTCTTGAACACGTACAGAGTCTTGGAGAGGCCGTTGTCAGCGATGGCCGCTGTAGCGCTCTCGAATTCCTCGCGGCGGACGTACGCCTTAGACGCGCTGCGCTGCTCGAACCACACGTGCCGGATTTGCTTTCCCTCGCTGGCAGCGTGGGCGCACATACGGCGGACCTGCTCCCGCAGGCTTGAAAGGGTGTCCTTTTTCTTGGAGCGGCGGACGTACATTTCCGCGAGTTCAGCGGGGGAGCCTACGGCCGGAGTCCACAGCCCGAGGTCTTTGAGTTCGTCGTCCTCGAACCCGAGCGCGCTGAGAGCGGGGTAGTCGTCGCGATGCATTGTCTTGGTCCAATCTCGAAGTCGGACCGTCCGGCGCTGCGGTCTCTCCCAGCTCGGCGGAATCCTTCAAGATTCACGAGTGAGTTGGTAAAGAACCGCAGGTCAGAGCGGTTATGGCTTCGTTGGTCCAAGCCTGTCCCTGGTGCTATGTCGGAAAGGCCCGCTTCGAGAAGGCGCTCGCGGCCTTCCCGCACCGCGACGACGTCGAGGTGGTGCACCGCTCCTTCGAGCTGGACCCCGGCCGTGCCAAGGGAGACGTCCAGCCGGTGCTCACCATGCTCACCCGGAAGTACGGCATGAGCGAGGCGCAGGCCCAGGCGGGCGAGGACAACCTGGGCGCCCAGGCCGCCGCCGAGGGACTGGACTACCGCACCCGGGGCCGCGACCACGGCAGCACCTTCGACATGCACCGCCTGCTGCACTTCGCCAAGGGCCGGGGGAAGCAGGACGAGCTGCTGCAGATCCTCTACCGGGCCAACTTCGCCGAGGAGCGGTCGGTGTACACCGAGGGCGACGAGCGGCTGGTGGAGCTGGCCGCCGAGGCCGGCCTGGACGCCGAGGCGGCCCGGGCGGTCCTCGCCGACCCCGCCGCCCACGCCGACGAGGTCCGCGCCGACGAGCGCGAGGCCGCCGAGCTGGGCGCCACCGGCGTGCCCTTCTTCGTCCTCGACCGCGCGTACGGCGTCTCCGGCGCCCAGCCCGCCGAGGTCTTCACCCAGGCGCTGACGCAGGCCTGGGGCGAGCGCTCCCCGCTGAAGCCGGTCGGCCAGGGCGCCGCCGAGGCCTGTGGCCCGGACGGGTGCGCGGTGCCCCAGCACTGAGAAACCACAGGTCGGCGCGGACGTATAAGGGTCGCTGAGAGGATCCGCGTAGAAATACGCGATGGACTGGCACTTCATCGGGCCGCAGAGTGGACCCATGGAGACCACGGAGACGTTCGAGAGCCTCGTCCGCGCCGAGTTCGCCCCCAGGACCAGCTACCTCAACACGGCCAGCAACGGCCTGCTGCCCGCCCGTACCGTCACCGCACTGCACGAGGCGGCGCTGCTGCGGGCCGAGGGCCGGCCGCTGCTGCCGCTGTACGAGGACGTCGAGGCCTGCCGGGCCGCCTACGCCCGGCTCGCCGGCGTTCCGGCCGCCCGTGTCGCGGCCGGCGTCTCGGTCGCCGCACACACCGGGGTGATCGCCGCCTCGCTCCCCGCGGGCGCCGAAGTCCTCACCGTCGAGGACGACTTCACCTCCGTGGTGAACCCCTTCCACGTCCGCGGCGACCTCAAGGTCCGCGCGGTCCCGCTGGAGCGGATCGCCGAGTCCGTCCGCCCGGGCACCGCGCTCGTCGCGCTCAGCGCGGTCCAGTCCGCCGACGGACGGATCGCCGACCTGGCCGCCGTGCGCGAGGCCGCCCGCGAGCACCGCGCGCGCACCTACGTCGACCACTCCCAGTCCGCCGGCTGGCTCCCGGTGGACGCGGATGCCTTCGACTTCAGCGCCGCGGTCTCCTTCAAGTGGCTGCTCGGCCCGCACGGCGCGGCGTTCCTGGTGGTCCCGGAGGACTTCGGCGGGCTGAGCCCGGTGCTGGCGGGCTGGGTCGCGGGGGAGCGGCCGTGGGACAGCTGCTACGGCCCGGTCGGGGAACTCGCGCACTCCGCACGGCAGTTCGACCTCAGCCATGCCCTGTTCACCTACGCCGGGCTGCGCCGCTCCCTCGAGCTGATCGAGGAGATCGGGCTGCCCGCCGTGCACGCGCACGCCGTGGGGCTCGCCGACCGGTTCCGGGCCGGACTCGCCGGCCTCGGCCACGAGCCGGTGCCCGCGCCCGGCTCGGCCATCGTCTCGGTGCCGGGGCTCGGTGACCGCCAGCCCGGGCTGGGCGAGGCGGGCATCGTGGTGTCCGACCGCGCGGGCCGTCTGCGCGCGGCCTTCCACCTCTACAACACGCCGGCGGACGTGGACCGTCTGCTGGACGCGCTGTCCGGCTGACGGCACGACCGGGCCGGGGCCTCCCGTCCCACACGAGGAGGCCCCGGCCCGGTGGTCGGGGGTGCTGCCTGCGCCTACTTCACCGGAGTGAAGTCCCGCGCCCCGATGAATTCCGGCCTGCGCACCGGTGCCGCGAACGGCTCCACCGCCTTGTTCTCCACGCTGTTGAAGACGATGAAGACGTTGCTGCGCGGGAACGGCGTGATGTTGTCGCCGGAGCCGTGCATGCAGTTGCAGTCGAACCAGGTAGCCGAGCCGGCCTTGCCGGTGAACAGCCGGATGCCGTGCTCGGCGGCCAGCTTCGTCAGCGCCTCGTCGGACGGGGTGCCCGCGTCCTGCATCTGCAGCGACTTCTTGTAGTTGTCCTCGGGCGTGGCCCCCGCGCAGCCCAGGAACGTGCGGTGCGAGCCCGGCATGATCATGAGCCCGCCGTTGGTGTCGTGATTCTCGGTCAGCGCGATCGAGACGGACACCGTGCGCATGTTCGGCAGGCCGTCCTCGGCGTGCCAGGTCTCGAAGTCCGAGTGCCAGTAGAAGCCGCTCGCGCCGAAGCCCGGCTTGACGTTGATCCGCGACTGGTGGACGTACACGTCCGAACCGAGGATCTGCCGGGCCCGGCCGACCACCCGCTCGTCGCGCACGAGCCTCGCGAACACCTCGCTGATCCGGTGCACTTCGAAGACCGAGCGGATCTCCTTCGACTGCGGCTCGACGATCGAGCGCTCGTCGGCCCGGATCGCCGGGTCGGCGACCAGCCGGTCCAGCTCGTTCCGGTAGACCTCGACCTCGTCCGGGGTGATCAGCTGGTCGACCGCGAGGAAGCCGTCGCGCTCGAACGCCTGCAGATCGGCCGTCGGGATCGGGCCGGGTGTGTCGGGGGAGCCCCAGACCACCGGGTCCTGACGGGGCACGGCCACCTCACTGGTGCCGCGGCTGGGATACAGGTCGGTGACAGCGGTCATGGGTGTCACACCTCCTCGGGCTCGGTGAGCAGCGGGTATACGCCGTTCTCGTCGTGGTCCTCCCGTCCGGTCACGGGCGGGTTGAACACGCAGACGCAGTGGAAGTCCTCCTTGACACGCAGCGTGTGCCGCTCGTGTCCGTTCAGGAGGTACATGGTGCCGGGAGTGATGGTGTACGTCTTCCCGGTCTCGCGGTCGGTGAGCTCGGCCTCACCCTTGGTGCAGACGACGGCCTCGATGTGGTTGGCGTACCACATGTGCGTCTCGGTGCCGGCGTACAGGATGGTCTCGTGCACGGAGAAGCCGACCCGCTCCTTGGCGAGGACGATCCGCTTGCTCTCCCACGTGCCGGACGCGGACTTGATGTGCCGGTCGGTGCCTTCGAGGTCCTTGAACGATCGGACGATCACGGTGCTGAACTTCCTCCTGGTCGTACGGTGTGCTGTGCGTGCGGCCGGTGGGCCGTACGGAGCGGGTCAGGCGGTCTCGCGGACCGAGCGGGAGAGGATGCTGAGACCCTCGTCCAGCTCCTCGGGGGTGATGGTGAGCGCGGGCAGCAGTTTGACGACCTCGCCCTCCGGCCCCGACGTCTCGATGAGCAGTCCCAGTTCGAAGGCGCGCCGGGCGACCCGCGAGGCGCGCTCCTTGTCGCGGAACTCCAGGCCCCACACCAGGCCGCGGCCGCGGTACTCCTTCACGTCGGCGAGGTTCTCCTCGGTGATGGAGATCAGCGCCTGCTCGACCTGCTCGCCGCGGGTGCGGGTCTGCTTCTCCATGGCGGAGCCGTCGGTCCAGTACGTCTCGAGGGCCGCGGTGGCGGTGACGAACGCGGGGTTGTTGCCGCGGAAGGTGCCGTTGTGCTCGCCCGGCTCCCAGACGTCCAGCTCGGGCTTGAACAGGCACAGCGACATCGGCAGGCCGTAGCCGCTGATCGACTTCGACACGGTGACGATGTCGGGCGTGACCCCCGCCTCCTCGAAGGAGAAGAAGGCGCCCGTACGGCCGCAGCCCATCTGGATGTCGTCGACGATGAGCAGCATGTCCTGGCGCTCGCACAGCTCGGCCAGCGCGCGCAGCCACTCCGGGCGCGCGACGTTGATGCCGCCTTCGCCCTGGACCGTCTCCACGATCACGGCGGCCGGCTTGTTGAGGCCGGACCCCTGGTCCTCGAGCAGCCGCTCGAACCACAGGAAGTCGGGGACCTGGCCGTCGAAGTAGTTGTCGAACGGCATGGGGGTGCCGTGCACCAGCGGGATGCCCGCGCCGGCCCGCTTGAAGGCGTTGCCGGTGACCGCGAGGGACCCCAGGGACATGCCGTGGAAGGCGTTCGTGAAGGACACGATCGCCTCCCGGCCCTTCACCTTGCGGGCGAGCTTCAGCGCCGACTCGACGGCGTTGGTGCCCGTCGGGCCCGGGAACATGACCTTGTACGGCAGGTCGCGCGGGCGCAGCACCAGGTTCTCGAAGGTCTGCAGGAAGTTCCGCTTGGCGGTGGTCGACATGTCCAGGCCGTGGGTGACGCCGTCCCGGGACAGGTAGTCGATGAGCGCCCGTTTGAGTACCGGGTTGTTGTGCCCGTAGTTGAGTGAGCCGGCCCCGGCGAAGAAGTCGAGATACGCGTGGCCGTCCTCGTCGTACATCCGGCTGCCCTGCGCACGGTCGAACACGGTGGGCCAGCCGCGGCAGTAGCTGCGAACCTCGGACTCGAGGGTCTCGAAGACGCTCAGGTCGGGCTGGGTGATCGTCACGGTGAATCGCTCCTCAGTGCGCGGTGGTGGGGGTCAGAGGGCCGATGCGGTACAGGACTTCGGGGTCGTGCGGGCCGTCCGGGAAAAGGCCGGCCTGGAACAGCACCTCGCGGGTCACGTCCGCGCCGTGCCGGGCCGCGAACGAGGTGAACAGCCGCTCGGAGGCGGTGTTCCCCGGGGTGATGGTGGTCTCGATGCCGGTGATCCCGCGCTCTTCGGCGAGCCGGGCGGTCAGCCCGTCGAGCAGCGCGGCGGCGATGCCGTGGCCGCGGTAGGCGGAGTCCACGGCCACCTGCCAGACGAGCAGGGTGCGGGGGTCGTCCGGCCGCACGTACCCGGTGACGAAACCGACGGGCTCGCCGTCCGCGTCGCGGGCCACCGCCGAGGTGGCCGCGAAGTCCCGGCACCACAGCAGATAGCTGTACGAGGAGTTCAGGTCGAGGGTTTTCGATTCCTTGGCGAGGCGCCAGAGCGAGGCTCCGTCGGTCACCGCCGGTCGGTCGATCAGCAGGTCTGCTGGTGCGGCAGTCATGCGGAAGGAATTTAGCGAGACAAATTGAAGAATGCACGGGCGGGGGAGCCGGGAGCCATGCCCAGGGTAGTCATATGTCAGGTTTGACCCACATCAAACTGGGACAAAAGGCCTCGCTTGTGGAGTGTGTCACATGCATGAAACTTGCCGGAAAACCGCCCCGTTTAGCTTCGCAAAAAGCGGGCAGAAGAAGACGGGAAGCTATCGGCAGGTGAATTCGCGGGAATTGTGAAAGAGATTTGAATTCCCACTCGGGCAATGAAAACGGCCCGCACGGTGTGTGCGGGCCGTCGATTCGCGGACTTCTGGAGTCACCGCCAGGCTTCGTCGGCCGCCCGGCGGGCCGCCGTCACGTCCACCGTCGTCCCGTGCTCGGCGAGCGCCGCGCCCAGCGCCGCGAGACAGGCGTGCACGGCGTCCGGCGTGGCGTCCGGCCCGTAGTGGTTCACCCGGATCATCTCCTTGGCCAGGGCGCCCCCGCCGGCGGCCAGCGGCAGTCCCGCATCGTTCCCCAGCGCGTGCGCCACCATCTCCGACGGCACCGTCCCGGACGGCACCCGCAGGGTGGTGGCCACCGGCGCCGCGTCCTTCGCCTCGTACACGTACGGCTCCAGGCCGCCGCCCAGGGCCACCGCGCCCGCCCGGGTGGCCCGCGCGGCCGCGGCGTGCCGCGCCATCACCGCGTCCAGGCCCGCCGACTCGATCCGTTCCAGACACGCCTCCAGCGCCAGCATCTCCAACTGGGCGGGGGCGTGCAGCAGCGCCTTGCGGCCGCCGTCGATCCAGCGGTCCTTCCAGTCCAGCAGGGAGAGGTACGAGCGGCGCGGGGCGTCCGGGTTGGCCGCCATGCGCGCCCACGCCCGCTCGCTCACCGAGATCGCCGACACCCCGGCCGGTCCGCCCATCGCCTTCTGGGCCCCGATCACGCACAGGTCCACACCCCACGCGTCCGGCAGCACCGGCTCCGCGCCGACCGAGGCGACCGCGTCCAGGTAGAACAGCGCGCCGTGCTCGCGCACCACCTCGCCGATCTCCGCGACCGGGTTGGTGTTGCCCGTCGCCGCCTCCGCGTGGACCAGCGACACGAAGTCGATCTCCGGATGCCGGGCGAACGCCTCCCGGATCCCCCCGGCCGTCACCGCCGTGTGGAAGGGCACCTCGACGTCGTGCACCGTGGCCCCGCAGTCCCGCAGCCAGTCGCCGAACGTCTGCCCGTACGGACCCGTGATCACGTTCAGCGCCGTCGTACCGGGCCCGGCCGCCCCGCGGATCGCGCCCTCCAGCGGCAGCAGCGCCTCGCCCTGGGTGATCAGCACGTCCTGCCGGGTGTCCAGCAGCCGGGCCACCCGGTCCTCGATGGCGGCGAACCGTTCGGCGCTCAGCGGGGGCAGATCGAGGAGGGGGTGGGTCACGGCGCTGCTCTCTTCGCTCACGAGGGTCCAGGAGGCCGGCCGGAGGCCGACGGGAACGAGGGTAACGCTCGCCCTCCGCCGCCCCGGCGACCGGCGAGTTCTCAGGCCGGACGGCCCTTCGGCCATCGGTTTGATTTGAGAGGCCCAAACCTCTCCTTATAATCGGAACCCACGATTCCCCCCACTGGAGATCCCCCATGAATACGCTCCTCCGGCGCCGGACCCGCCTTCTGGCCGCCACCACCGCCACGGCCGGGCTCGTGCTCGTGGCCGGCTGCTCCTCGGGCGACGGGGGGAAAGGCGCCACGGTCAAGGGGGTCCACCTCGTCAAGGCCGGGCAGCTCACCACCTGCACCCACCTGCCGTACCCGCCGTTCCAGTCGGAGGTGAACGGCAAGGTGCAGGGCTTCGACGTCTCCCTCGTCGACCTCGTCGCCAAGAACCTCGGCGTCAAGCAGCAGATCCTGGACACGCCGTTCGAGAACTTCAAGACCGGCGCGTTCCTCAACTCCGGGCAGTGCGACCTGGCCGCGGCCGGCATGACCATCACCGCCGAACGCAAGAAGAACGTCGACTTCTCCGACCCGTACTTCGAGGCGACCCAGGCGGTCCTCGTCGACAGGAGCAGCGGGATCAACTCCCTGGAGGACGTCAAGGCCAAGGGGAAGAAGCTCGGCGCCCAGGCGCAGACGACCGGCGAGGACTACGTCAAGGGCAAGGGCTACGACCCGATCTCCTTCGAGTCCTCCGACGCGGTCCTCAACGGCCTGCGCACCGGCCAGGTCCAGGCCGTCGTCATCGACTACCCGGTCGTCCAGGGCTGGCTGAAGGACAAGGCCAACGCGGACAAGTTCAAGGTCGTCGGCAACCTCAAGACCGGTGAGCAGTACGGCTTCACCGTCAAGAAGGGCAACACCAAGCTGCGCGAAGCCCTGAACAAGGCGATCGCCGACGCGAAGGCCGACGGCACGTACAAGAAGCTGTACGAGAAGTGGATCGGCCCGTACGACGCGTCCGCCGCCTCTCCCTCGGCCTCATGACCGACACCGGCGTACGACTCCGGCCGAAGAAGAAGGGCCTGACCCGGCGGCAGCGGCGCGGCCTGTCCCGGGCCGTGCAGTACGTGGTGTTCGCCGCCGCCGTGATCGCGTTCGCGGTCGCGGCGGACTGGGGCCGGCTGAAGAACCAGTTCGCCCAGGGCGGCATCGCCAAGCAGATGTTCCCCGAGGTCATCACGCTGGCGCTGAAGAACACCGTGCTCTACACGCTGTCCGGCTTCGTCGTCGGACTCGTCCTCGGCATGGTCATCGCGTTGATGCGGCTGTCCTCCGTGGGCCCGTACCGCTGGGTGGCGGGCATCTACATCGAGATCTTCCGCGGTCTGCCGGCCCTGCTGATCTTCATCTTCGTCGGTGTGGCCGTGCCGCTGGCCTTCCCGGGCACGGAGATCCCGGGCGGCACCTACGGCAAGGTCGCCATCGCGCTCGGCCTGGTCTCGGCCGCGTACATGGCGGAGACGATCCGCGCCGGCATCCAGGCGGTGCCCAAGGGGCAGATGGAGGCCGCCCGTTCGCTCGGCTTCTCACCCACCCGGGCCATGGTCTCGATCATCGTCCCGCAGGCCTTCCGGATCATCCTGCCGCCGCTCACCAACGAACTCGTCCTGCTCTTCAAGGACTCCTCGCTGGTGCTGTTCCTCGGCGTCACCCTGGAGGAGCGCGAACTGTCCAAGTACGGCCGCGATCTGGCCAGTACCACCGCCAACTCCACGCCGATCCTGGTCGCGGGCCTGTGCTACCTGCTGGTGACCATCCCGCTCGGCTACGTCGTCCGCCGCATGGAGTCCAGGTCCCAGGAGGCGATCCGATGAGCAGCGCGGAGATCCAGGTCCGGGACCTGCACAAGTCCTTCGGCGACAACCATGTGCTGCGCGGCATCGACCTGGAGATCGGCCAGGGCGAGGTCGTCTGCGTCATCGGACCCTCCGGCTCCGGCAAGTCCACGCTGCTGCGCTGCGTGAACCTGCTCGAGGAGCCCACCAAGGGCCAGGTCTTCGTCGGCGGCACCGAACTGACCGACCCCGACGTCGACATCGACGCCGTACGCCGCCGTATCGGCATGGTCTTCCAGCAGTTCAACCTCTTCCCGCACCTGAACGTCACCGACAACCTCACGCTGCCGCAGCGCCGGGTCCTCGGCCGGGACAAGGCGACGGCCGCCCGGATCGCCGCCGAGAACCTGGACCGCGTCGGCCTGGCCGAGAAGGCGCGGGCCTACCCGTCCTCCCTCTCCGGCGGTCAGCAGCAGCGGGTGGCCATCGCCCGCGCGCTCGCCATGGGCCCCGAGGTGATGCTGTTCGACGAGCCGACCTCCGCGCTCGACCCCGAACTGGTCGGGGACGTCCTCGCGGTGATGCGCCGGCTCGCCGAGGAGGGCATGACCATGATGGTCGTCACCCACGAGATGACCTTCGCGCGCGAGGTCGCCGACCGGGTCGTCTTCATGGACGGCGGCCTGATCGTCGAGGAGGGCCGCCCCGGCCAGGTCATCGGCGCCCCGCGGCACGAGCGCACCCGCCACTTCCTCTCCCGCCTGCTGGACCCGGCGATGGCCGAGGTCGAGGAGGAGACCTCGGACCAGGTGGGCGGGCCCGGAGCCGAGCGGTAGACCGGTGGGTGGGCCCGGCCCCCGGCTGGCTAGGGTGCCGGGTATGAGCGATGACGCGGTGCTGCATGTGAGGGGGCGGGTCCTGGCCGGGCCCGAGGACGTCCGCGACGAGCTGTGGGTGGTCGGGGGCCGCGTCTCCTACGACCGCCCCGCCGGGGCGCGTGACATCACCACCGTCGAGGGCTGGGCGCTGCCCGGCCTGGTCGACGCGCACTGCCACGTCGGGCTCGGCACCGACGGCCCGGTGGACGCGGACACCGCCGAGAAGCAGGCGCTGACCGACCGGGAGCGGGGCACGCTGCTGATCCGGGACGCCGGCTCACCCTCCGACACCCGCTGGATCGACGACCGCGAGGACCTCCCGAAGATCATCCGCGCGGGCCGGCACATCGCCCGCACCCGCCGCTACATCCGCAACTACGCGTGGGAGGTCGAGCCGGAGGACCTGGTCGCCTACGTCGCCCGTGAGGCGGAGCGCGGCGACGGCTGGGTGAAACTGGTCGGCGACTGGATCGACCGCGACCTCGGCGACCTCTCCGCCTGCTGGCCGCGGGAGGCGGCCGAGGCCGCCATCGCCGAGGCCCACCGGCTGGGCGCCCGCGTCACCGCGCACTGCTTCGCCGAGAGCTCGCTGCGCGACCTGGTCGAGGCCGGCATCGACTGCGTCGAGCACGCCACGGGCCTGACGGACGACCTGATCCCGCTCTTCGCCGAGCGGGGCGTGGCGATCGTCCCGACCCTCGTCAACATCGCCACCTTCCCGCGGCTCGCCGCGGGCGGCGAACGCAGGTACCCGCGCTGGTCGGCCCATATGCGCCGGCTCCATGAGCGCCGCTACGACACCGTGCGCGGCGCCCACGACGCCGGCATCCCGGTCTACGTAGGCACGGACGCAGGCGGCTCACTGGCCCACGGCCTGGTCGCGGCCGAGGTCGCGGAACTGGTCACCGCGGGCATCCCGCCCGTCCAGGCGGTGGCGGCGGCGAGCTGGAGCGCCCGCGCCTGGCTCGGCCGTCCCGGCCTGGAGGAGGGCGCACCGGCCGACCTCGTGGTGTACGAGGCCGACCCGCGGGCGGACGTCCGGGTACTGGCGGCCCCGCGCCGGGTGGTGCTGAACGGGCGCGTGGTGGAGTAGGGCCGGCGAGGCCGGCGAGCGGGGTGACGGAGCCCGGGCGGGGCAGGGGCACGCGCGTGCCCGGTGATTCGAAGAGATGTGCTGAAACTCCACGATGGAGTGAAGTAACGCAGGATCGCTGACCGTTCACCCACAGTGCGTAAAGGTTGACGGGTCCCAAGCAAGTTTCCTCTGGGGGTCCCACCGCCTTGAACAGCAACAACTTCCGCATGCCCGCACGCAGGCTCGCCACGGTGGCGACGGTCACCGCGCTCGCGGCGGCGCCCGCGCTGCTGGGCGCGAGCGCCGCGCACGCCACCACCGGTCACGGTCGCGCCTCCGCCGTCGTGCTCCGCACCGGCCTCGACGTGTCCCTGCTCAACAAGACCGTGAACGTCCCGCTCGCGGTCAGCCTCAACGAGGTCCAGGCGCCGCGCAGCGCGGACAGGACGACCCTGACGGCCCGGCTCGACGGCGTGAACGGCGGCCGGCCGTTCACGGTCCTCGCCGCGCGGGCCGCCTCGGCCAGGGCGACGGCGAACGGCCGGCTCGCCGAGGGCTCGGTCCGTCTCGCCCACGCCAGGCTGCATGTCCCGGGCCTGCCGCTGCTGTCCGTGGTGGAGGTCGGCACGGTCACCGCCGAGGCGACCTGTGCCGCCGGGAAGAAGCCGGTCGCCTCCGCGAACGTCCTCGGCGCCGTCACGGTCCTCGGCAAGCGGATCACGCTGACCGCCGGCGGCCCGACCGAGGTGAAGGTGCCCGGCGTCGGCGAGGTCCGCCTCGACCTCTCCCAGCGCCGGACCACGTCCCGCACGGCGGCCGCCGCGGCGCTCGAACTCAAGGTCTCCGTCAACCCGCTGAAACTGAACGTGGCGGAGGTCAACGGCACGGTCACCCTCGCCAAGGCCACCTGCGAGACCCCGGTACCCGCCCGGCACGTGACCCCGACCCACGCCGGCACCGCCCCCGAGGTGAAGCCCCAGGGTGCCCCGGGCACCGAGGCCGACCTCGCGGAAACCGGCGGCAGCTCCTCCACCCCGTACATCGCGGGCGGCGCACTGGCACTGCTGCTGCTCGGCGGAGGAGCGGTCACGATGGCCCGCCGCCGCAGGAGCTGACGACGGCTGGGGGGGCACGGCGCCTTCGCGGCCCGCGGACGGGCGGGCCGGTGGGAAACGGGGCCCGGGGGCGGCGCCCCGGCTACGGCAGCGCGGCCGACAGCGCCGTCAGGAACCCGCGCACCGTCCCCCGGTCCCGCACCGCCACCCGCACCCACGCGTCCCCGTCCAGCCCGGGAAACGTGTCCCCCCGCCGCACCGCGTACCCCAGCTCACGCAACCGCCGCCGCACGGCACCCGCCCCCGGCACCCGCACCAGCACGAACGGCCCCTCCGCGGGCGACACCACCCGCACCCCGCGGGACGCGAGCGCGGCGAGCCCCGCCACCAGATGGCCGCGGTCCGCCGCGATCCGGTGGGCCGCGTGCGCCGCCTCCGCCAGCGCCCGGGGCGCCACACACGCCTCGGCCGCGGCGAGCGCCGGCGTCGACACCGGCCACAGCGGCTGGGCCCGCTCCAGCTCGGCGATCGTCTCCGGCGCGGCCAGCACGTACCCGATGCGGAGTCCGGCCAGCCCCCAGGTCTTGGTCAGGCTGCGCAGCACGACGAGACCGGGCACGTCCGTCCGCCCGGCCAGCGCCTCCCGCTCACCCGGCACCGCGTCCATGAACGCCTCGTCGACCACCAGCACTCGGCCGGGCCGGGCGAGTGCGGCGATCACACCGCCCGGATGCAGCACCGACGTCGGATTCGTCGGATTGCCGATCACCACCAGGTCCGCGTCCTCGGGCACCGCCGCCGGATCGAGCCGGAACCCGTCCGCCTCCCGCAGCAGCACCCGGCCCACGGTGTGCCCCGCGTCCCGCAGCGCCGCCTCCGGCTCGGTGAACTGCGGATGCACCACGACCGGCCGGCGCACCTTCAGCGCCCGCGCCAGCAGCACGAACGCCTCCGCCGCCCCCGCCGTCAGCAGCACCCGCTCCACCGGCAGCCCGTGCCGCGCCGCGACCGCCGCCCGCGCGGCCCGCCCGTCCGGGTAGGCAGCGAGGGACGGCAGCGAGGCGGCGATCTCCTCCCGCAGCCACGGCGGAGGCGTGTCCGCGCGGACGTTGACGGCGAGATCGACCAGCCCGGCGCCGTCGTCGCGCATCTCGGCGTCGCCGTGATGACGCAGATCGTGCCCGGGGCCCGGGGCGCCCCCGGTCTCCTCAGTGCGCATGGCTGTGTGAGTGCTCCCCGTGATGGTGATGCCCGTGCCCGTGGTGGTGGCCGTCGTCGTCCGGGTGGAAGTGCGGCTGCTGCGGCAGCCCCACCTTGTCCTCGAAGCCCGGCAGCGCGATCCGGTACACACAGGAGTCACAGTTCATCCGCAGATCACCCTTGACGGCCTCCGCGTACCGCTCCATCACCAGGTCCAGCAGCTCCGGCTCGGGCCCGATGACGTCCGCCGAGCGCACCTCCAGCTCCGGACGAGCGGCCGCCCACTCCTCGGTCTGCCGGCGCACCCGGTCCGGCAGGATGCCGGTGAACAGGAAGTAGGGCAGCACGACGATCCGCCGCGCCCCCAGCTTCGCGCACCGGTCGAGGCCGCTCGGCACGTCCGGCGCCGCCAGCGACACGAACGCCGGCTCGACGCCCGCGTAGCCGCGCCCCTCCCACAGCAGCCGGGCCGCCTTGTGCACCTCGGCGTTGGCGTCCGGGTCGGTCGACCCGCGCCCCACCAGCAGCACGGTCACGTCGGACCGCTCGGCGGACGTACCGGCCAGCGCCTCCTCCAGCCGCCGCTCCAGCACGTTCAGCAGCGCCGGGTGCGGGCCGAGCGGGCGCCCGTAGGTGTACGAGATGCCCGGGTGCCGTTCCTTCTCCCGGGACAGCGCCGCCGGGATGTCGCCCTTGGCGTGCCCGGCGGACACCAGCATCAGCGGGACGGCCGCGAACCGCCGTACGCCCCGCTCCACCAGCTCGGCGACCGCCTCGCCCAGCGGGGGCGGGGACAGCTCGATGAAGCCGCCGGCGACGGGCAGTTCGGGGTGGCGGCGGCCCAGCTCCCTCACGAAGTCGCGGAACGCCTCGGCTCCGGCCTCGTCCCGGGTGCCGTGGCCGGCGATGAGCAGGGCGGGCGGCGGGGTGGTCACGGGGTCTCCTCCGGGGAAATCGTTTGGTACAACAGGGCGTTGAGCGCGGCGGCGGCGACCGCCGACCCGCCCTTCTCGGACACGTTGCTCACGGCGGGCAGCCCGCTCGCGCGCAACGCCTCCTTGGACTCGGCCGCGCCGACGAAGCCGACGGGCAGGCCGATGACGAGCGCCGGGGAGGCGTCCAGGGTCAGCAGCTCCTCCAGGGCGGTCGGCGCGCAGCCGATCACCCACAGGGCGCCCGGACCGACCTGCTCGTAGGCGAGCCGGACCGCGTGCGCCGAACGGGTCAGCCCCGGACCGGCCACGGCGTCCTTCAGCCGGCAGACGGTCTCCCGCCGGGTGATGCCGGCCGCGACCATCTCGACGTCCACCACGACGGGCGCCCCGGCGTGCAGCGCGGCGTGCGCCCTCACCAGATCGCCCTCGTCGGTGACGAGGTCGGTCGCGTACTCCAGGTCGGCGGCGGAGTGGATGACCCGCTCCACCACCGCCCTGGTCAGCGGCGGGAAGTGCGAGGTGTCCAGGCGGGCGCGCAGCCGCCGGAAGGACTCCTGCTCGATGGGGTGGACGACACGGTTCACTGGGCGCCCTCCCGCGGGCCGGTCTGGGTGCTCTCCTGCCAGCGGTAGCCGCGCGGGGTCACCATGCGGCCGGCGATGTTCCGGGTCGCGGTGTTGCCCACGGTGACGACCGTCATCATGTCGACCGTCGCCGGGTCGAGTTCGCCGAGCGCGGTCAGCCTGCTCGACTCGTCCGGCCGGGAGGCGTTGCGCACCACACCGACCGGCGTCGCCGGGTCCCGGTGCCCGGCGAGGATCGCGAGCGCCTTGGGCAGCTGCCAGTCGCGGCCCCGGGACCGCGGGTTGTAGAAGGTGACCACGATGTCCGCCTCGGCCGCCGCCCGCACCCGCCGCTCGATGACCTCCCACGGCGTGTGCAGGTCGGACAGGCTGATGGACACGTGGTCGTGGCCCAGCGGCG
Source organism: Streptomyces sp. NPDC005706 (assembly GCF_040631045.1). Taxonomy (NCBI): domain Bacteria; kingdom Bacillati; phylum Actinomycetota; class Actinomycetes; order Kitasatosporales; family Streptomycetaceae; genus Streptomyces; species Streptomyces sp. NPDC005706. The sequence goes on from NZ_JBEXYS010000031.1 coordinate 20,415, forward strand.
CGCCCAGGATCGCCCCCGCGGCCAGCGCGGCCGTCACGCCCGGCACACCGACCACGTCGATGTCGTCGGACGCCTCGGCGAGCGCCGGGGAGGCCATGGCGTACACGCCCGCGTCCCCGCTGCCGATCAGCGCCACCGCGTGCCCGCGCCGGGCCTCCGCCACGGCCGTACGGGCCCGCTCCTCCTCCGCGCCGAGCCCCGACTCCAGCACCCGGGTGCCGGGCCGCAGCAGGTCGCGGATCTGGTCGACGTACTGGTCGAGGCCGACCAGCACCGAGGCCCGCCGCAGTTCGGCCGTCGCGCGCGGGGTGAGCAGGTCCCGGGCGCCCGGCCCGAGCCCGACCACGGCGAGCCGTCCGCGTCCCGGACGCCGCACCACCGCGCAGGTCGCCATCGACGGCCGGCCGTCGGCGCGCACCGACTTCCGCTTGGGTACGAGGAGTTCACCACCGCGCGCCAGCGCCGCCGCCTCCGCGACCGACGGCGTGCCGACGGCCGCGAGCGGTGCGCCGGACGGGTTGGGCACCGCCACGTCCGCCAGTTCCTCCGCCGGGTAGGTCACCAGGGCCACCCCCAGCCGCCCGGCGGCGGCCACGATGCCCGGCTCCTCCGACTTGGCGTCCACGGTGGCGAGTTCGGCGACCGACCGCGGGGACAGGCCCGCCTCCCGCAGCGCCTCCTCGACCAGGGCCAGCACCTCGTCCGCCGGCGCGCCCCGGGAGGCGCCCACGCCGACCACCAGGGACGGCGGCCTGAGCAGCACCTCCCGCTCGCCCGGCGCGACGGCCCGGTCGGTGAGCCGTACGGTGTACGCGCCCCGCGGCGAGGTGGGCAGCGCGGGCAGCGGCCACGGCACCTCGGCCTCCAGGGCGACCGGTTCGCCGTCCAGGAGCGCCCGCGACACCGCGGCCACCGCCCCCTCGAACGGGAACCCGAGGGTGTCGAGACCCGGCAGCCCCACCGCGTCCGTCGCGGTCGTCACCACCGGTTCGGCGCCCAGCAACCCGCCGACCTCGCGGGCGAGTTCGTTCGCGCCGCCGCCGTGCCCGCCGAGCAGCGACACCGCGAAGCGGCCGCCCTCGTCCACGCACACCACGCCCGGGTCGGCCGCCTTGTCGGCGAGCAGCGGCGCGAGCAGCCGTACCACCGCGCCCGTCGCCAGGAAGCAGACCAGCTGCTCGCACTCGGCGAACGCGGCCCGCACGGCCTCCCCGGCGCCACCGTCGTACACCCGCGTACGGTCCGGCCAGGCCGCGGCCAGCCGGTCCCGCGCCGCCGCGCCCGCCGCGGTGGCGGAAATGAGGCCGATCACTTCGCTACTCCTTCACTGGATGCCGGGGGGCGGACGCCCCACAGCAGGAAAACCGGATTGGCCGCCGCCAGCCGGGTCACGTCCCCGGGCAGCGGCGCCAGCCGGGACGACTGCAGCAGCACGCCGTCGCAGTGGAGCCCCGCGCCCGTCAGCGCCGCGCGCGCGGCCGGCACCCGGTCCAGGGCGGCCATGGTGACGACGACGGTCCGCCGGGCCCGCCGCGCGCACGCGCCGACGATGGCCGGCAGCTCGCGCCCTCCGCCGCCGACGAACACGGCGTCGGGGTCGTCGAGCCCGTCCAGCGCGTCCGGCGCCGCACCGTGCACCACGTCCACGTCGACTCCGTGGGCGGCGGCGTTGGCCCGGATCCGCTCGACCCCGTCCGCGGTCCGCTCCACGGCGACGGCGGCCGCGCCGAGCCGCGCGCACTCCACGGCCACCGACCCCGAGCCGGCCCCGACGTCCCACACCAGGTCGCCCAGGCGCGGCCCCAGCCGGGCGAGGGCGAGCGCCCGCACCTCGAACTTGGTGATCATCGAGTCGCGGTGCGCGAACTCGCCCTCGTCCAGGGCCCATCCGGCGGGCGGCGCCCCCGCCCCGGCGACCGTCCGCACGGCGCCCAGCGTCCGTGCCTCGTCCAGGCACAGCACCACGCTCACCGCCGTGCCCCAGTCCCGGGCGGCGGCCTCGGCGGGCGTCACCCGCTCCACGCGCTCGTGCTCCGGATCGCCCAGCGCGCTCGCCACGACCAGCAGCCGGCCGCCGCCGAGCGCGGCTCCCAGCTCGGCCGGCCCGGCGCCGGGCCCGGTCAGAACGGCCACCTTCGGATGCGCCCGGCACGCGTTGACGGCCGTCCGCAGATCACGCCCGTGCGCGCTGACCACGACCGCGTCGTCCCACGGCAGCCCCAGCCGCGCGAACGCGGTGGCCACCGAGGACACCCCCGGCCGCACGTCCAGCCGCCCCGCCCCGAACCGCTCGGCAAGCGCCCGTACGATCCCGAAGAACCCCGGGTCCCCGGAGGCCAGCACGACCACCGGCAGCCCCCGGTCCGCGTACTCCCCGATCGCGTCCAGGGCGGGCGCCAGCGGCCCGAGCACGATCCGCCCGGCCCCCTCGGGCAGGCGCACGGCGTCCAGGTGCCGCCGCCCGCCCACGACGAGGGCGGCGCCGGCGAGCACCTCGTCCGCGACCGGCGCGCCCGTCCCCGTACCGACGACCGTGATCAACTCTTCGCCCTCTGCTCGCGCAGCGCCCGCCGTGCCTCCGGGTCGGCCTTGCGGTACCCGTGGAAGTGGCCGGGGTGGTACAGGTGCGAGCGGGTCCCGTGGGCGTCCAGCGCCGCGCCGACCAGGAAGAGCGTGTGCTTCCAGAGCTTGTGCTCCTTGACCGTCTCCTCCAGCGTGCCGATCGTGCACCTGACCACCAGCTCCTCCGGCCAGGTCGCCTGGTACGCGACGACCACGGGGGTGTCCGTGGGATAGCCGCCCTCCAGCAGCTCCCGCACCAGCTGGCCGCTGCGCGCCGCCGACAGGAACACCGCCATCGTGGTGCCGTGCCGGGCGAACTCGCGCACCTCCTCACCGGGCGGCATCGGCGTCTTGCCGCCGCCGAGCCGGGTCAGGACGACCGACTGGGCCACCTCGGGGATGGTCAGCTCCCGCTGGGCGAGGGCGGCCACGGCGGAGAACGAGGACACTCCCGGCACGACCTCCGTCGCGATGCCGATCTCCGCGCACCGGTCGAGCTGCTCCTGCGTGCCGCCCCACAGCGCCGGATCCCCGGAGTGGATCCGCGCGACCCTCAGCCCCTCGGCGTGGGCCCGCCGGTAGACGCCGACCACGTCCTCCAGCGACATCGCAGCCGAGTCCAGGATCTCCGCGTCGTCCCGCGCGTGCTCCAGGACCTCGGCCTGCACCAGGCTCGCCGCCCAGATCACCACGTCGGCGGCCGCGATCGCGCGCGCGGCCCGGAACGTCAGCAGGTCGGCGGCGCCGGGGCCGGCACCGACGAACGTCACCTTGCCGGCGGGGGCATCGGCCATGGCCATGGGAAGGGGTCCTCTCGTAGGAAAGACGCGGGTCTGTTCTGGGATGAAACGTCAGGGTCTGGGGGAGTGCGGAAGGCGCCGGATGTGCGCGAAGGCACCTTCATCGGATAGCAAGGGCCCATGGCGGTCTTCGTCGCGCTCGGCGCGTTCCTGATGACGCTGGCCGGCGGCTGGACGGCACAGCGTGTGACCGACCGTCGCCATCTCGTCCTGGGTCTGGCCGGCGGCCTGATGCTGGGCGTGGTCGGCCTCGACCTGCTGCCGGAGGCGCTGCACGCGGCGGACCGCGAGATCTTCGGCGTACCCGCGGCCCTGCTGCTGTTCGTGGCCGGCTTCCTGCTGGCCCATCTGGTGGAGCGCACCCTGGCCGCGCGCCAGGCGGCGCACGGGGGCGCCGAGCACCAGCACCGCGCGCCCGAGGTGGGCCTGACGGCGGCGGCCGCGATGGTCGGCCACAGCGCCATGGACGGCGTGGCGATCGGCGCGGCCTTCCAGGTGGGCGGCGGCATGGGCGCGTCCGTCGCCCTCGCCGTGATCGCGCACGACTTCGCCGACGGCTTCAACACCTTCACCATCACGAGCCTGTACGGCAACGCCCGCCGCCGGGCGGTGGGCATGCTGGTGGCCGACGCCTGCGCCCCCCTGGTGGGCGCGCTGTCGACGGTGTTCTTCCACATCCCCGAGCAGGTGCTCGGCGGCTATCTCGGCCTCTTCGGCGGCGTACTGCTCTACCTCGCCGCCGCCGAGATCCTCCCCGAGGCCCACCACGAGCACCCCGCCCGCTCCACCCTGTTGTGCACGGTCGCGGGCGCGGCCTTCATCTGGCTGGTGGTCGGCGTCTCCGGCGGCTGACCGCACGGGCCGCGTCACAGCTTCCCGCCCCGCCCGCCGTCGCGCCGCGGCGGGGCGATCAGCGTGGAGAGGTACGGCAACGGCGCCCCGTCCAGTTCGGCGGCCGGCCGCACCGACTCCGCCGGCAGTCCGAGCGCCGAACCCCACACCGCGTCCCCGATCCGCCCGGTCTCCCGCAGCGCCTCGGCGACCTCGGTGGCCTGCCGCCCGAACTTGTACGCCACGACGGTGCCCGGCCCCGCCAGCGCCTCCTTGAGCGCCGCCGCGCCCGCCGTCACCGGCACCAGCGTCAGCGGCTCGGTCCCCTCCGTCAGCACCGCGCCCGACCGCGCCGCCAGATCCTGCATGGCGGTGATCCCGGGCACGGTCTCCACCACGACACCCGGCACCAGTTCCGTGATCGTCTGCGCGAGATACGTGAACGTCGAGTACACGTTCGGATCGCCGATGGTGGCGAAGGCGACCGACCCGTGCCGCTCCAGCAGCCCGGCGACCCGCTCGCCCGCCGCGTCCCAGGCGGCCTCCCGGCGCGCCCGGTCGGACCGCTCGTTCAGCGCGAACACCACCCGGACGACCTTCTCCCGGGGCACGTAGTGCACCACGGTCGCCTCGGCCCGGCCCTGCTCACCGGTGTCCATCACGGGAACGACGACGATCTCGGCGGCGCGCAGCGCGTTGACCCCCTTGACGGTCACCAGCTCCGGGTCCCCGGGACCGACCCCGACTCCGACCAGCCTGCTGCTCATGACGTCCGGCACCTCTCCACGAACCGACGGGCCGCGCCGGGCCCGGCGGCCCAGTGCGTGTGCAGATAACTCGCGTGCACGCCCTGCTGTACGAAACCCTCGACCCGCCGGACCGGGGTGGTCAGACCCCAGGCGGGAGCGGCACCGGCGCCGGGATCGACGGCCGTGCGGTGGAACTCGTGCCCGCGCGTCCGCGTCCCCGCGGCGGCCAGCACACTGTCGCCGACGGCCACGGCGTCCCGGTAGCCGAGAGTGAGCCGTTCGCCCATGCGGGCGCCGGCGTCCAGCACCCCGCACATGGGCCGCCCGTCCAGCTCCCGGCACAGATAGAGCAGCCCGGCACACTCCGCGGCCACCGGAGCACCGCTCAGGGCGAGTTGGGCGACCGCCTTGCGCAGCGGCTCGTTCGCGGACAGCTCGGCCGCGTACACCTCGGGGAACCCGCCCCCGACGACCAGCCCGGCGGTGCCCTCCGGCAGTTCCTCGTCCCGCAGCGGATCGAACGTGACGACCTCGGCACCGGCGGCGGCGAGCAGCTCGGCGTGCTCCGCGTAGGAGAATGTGAACGCCCGACCGCCGGCGACGGCGACCACCGGCCCCCGCTTCCCGGCCGGCCGGGCAGGCGAAGCCAGGGCCTCGGCCGCGTCCCAGGCCGCGCCCGGTATCGCGCCCGCACCGCGCGCCAGCGTCATCAGCGCGTCCAGATCGCACCCGGCCGAGACCTGTGCCGCCATCGCCGCGACCGCGTCCACCGCCGCGTCCCGCCGCTCGGCGACCGGCACCAGCCCCAGATGCCGCGACGGCGTGTCCACCTGCGGCACCCGCCGCAGCACCCCCAGCACCGGCACCCCGGAGGCGTCCAGCGCCTCCCGCAGCAGCGCCTCGTGCCGGTCGGACGCCACCTTGTTCAGGATCACGCCCCCGACCCGCACCTCCGGATCCCAGGACGCGAACCCGTGCACCAGCGCCGCCACCGACCGCGACTGCGACGAGGCGTCCACGACCAGCACCACCGGCGCCCGCAGCAGCTTGGCGACATGAGCGGTGGACGCCAGCTCGCCCTGGCCCGCGGCCCCGTCGTACAGCCCCATCACGCCCTCGACGACGGCGAGATCGCACCCCCGCGCCCCGTGCAGGAACAGCGGGGCGATCAGCTCCGGCCCGCACAGGTACGCGTCCAGGTTGCGTCCCACCCGCCCCGTGGCGAGCGCGTGGTACCCGGGGTCGATGTAGTCCGGCCCGACCTTGTGCGGGGACACGGCGAGCCCCCGCGCGGCGAACGCGGCCATCAGCCCCGTGGCGACGGTGGTCTTGCCGCTGCCCGAGGCGGGCGCGGCGACGACCAGCCGAGGCACCGGCGTCATCACCACTCGATGCCCATCTGGCCCTTCTGCCCCACGTCCATGGGGTGCTTGACCTTGGACATGTCGGTGACCAGATCGGCGAGGTCCACCAGCTTCTCCGGCGCGTTCCGCCCCGTGATCACCACGTGCTGGGTGCCGGGCCGGTTCCGCAGCACGTCCACGACCTCGTCGGTGTCCACCCAGCCCCAGTGCATCGGGTAGGCGAACTCGTCCAGCACGTACAGCCGGTACGTCTCGGCCGCCAGGTCCCGCTTGACCTGCTCCCAGCCCTCGCGGGCCTTCTCCTCGTTGTCCATCTGCGCGTCGCGCTGCACCCAGGACCAGCCCTCGCCCATCTTGTGCCAGTCGACGCTGCCGCCCTCACCGCAGGCGCCGAGCACGCGCAGCGCGTTCTCCTCGCCGACCTTCCACTTGGCGGACTTGACGAACTGGAACACCCCGATCGGCCAGCCCTGGTTCCAGGCCCGCAGCGCCAGCCCGAACGCGGCGGTGGACTTGCCCTTGCCGACGCCCGTGTGCACCACGACCAGCGGCCGGTTACGGCGCTGACGGGTCGTCAGTCCGTCGTCCGGCACGACACTCGGCTGCCCCTGCGGCATTACGCGGCCCTCCTCGAAGTCCCCTGCACATCCCTGACCAGCCCGGCGATCGAGTCGGCCCGCAGCTCGTCCAGCGACACCGCCGTACCGCCCAGACCGTCCGCGAGCTGCCCGGCGAGCCCGAGCCGTACCGGCCCCGATTCGCAGTCCACGACCACCGAGGCGACGCCCTCGGCCGCGAACAGCCGCGCCGCCCGCCCGGCCAGCGCCACCGGCTCCGTCCCGCCCGTCGCCCGACCACCGCCCCGGCCGGAGACGCTTCGCGCCGCCCCTCCGTCTGTGGCCCGTCCGTCCGTCACCACCACGACCAGCGCCCGCCGCGCCGGGTCCCGCAGCCGCTCCACCCGCAGCACCTCGTGCGCCTTCAGCAGCCCGGCCGCCAGCGGCGTACGGCCGCCGGTCGGCAGCGACTCCAGCCGGACCGCCGCCGCGTCCACCGACGAGGTCGGCGGCAGCGCCACGTCCGCCGCGGACCCCCGGAAGGTCACCAGACCCACCTTGTCCCGCCGCTGGTAGGCGTCGAGGAGCAGCGACAGCACCGCGCCCTTCACGGCGCTCATCCGCTGCCGCGCCGCCATCGACCCGGAGGCGTCCACCACGAACAGCACGAGGTTGCCCTCCCGCCCCTCCCGGGTCGCCTGCCGCAGATCGTCCCGGCGCACCACGAGACCCGGACCGGACCGCCCCCGCGCCCGCTGGTGCGGGGCCGCGGCCCGCACCGTCGCCGCCAGGTGCAGCTTGGTCAGCGCGCCCCGGGGCCGCCGGGCCCCGGTGGTCCGCCCGTGCTCGGTACGCGCTCGGGAGCGCCGGCCCGCGGCGCCCTCGCCGAGGCCGGGCACGGTCAGCACCTTCGCGCGGAACGGCTCGGCCGCCCGTGCGGCCGGCTGCTCCTGCCCGCCCGACGACTGCGGCTGCCCGCCCTCCCCGGCCTCGGGCTCCGCGGCCGCGCCGCCGTCGCCCTGCGGACCGCTGTCCGGCGCCGGCTGCCCGCCGCCGCCTCCGGGGCCGTCGGGGCCGGGGTCGTCGTCGTCCTCACCCTCGCCCTCGCCGGAGAACTGCTCCAGCGTCTCGTCCAGCTTGTCCTCGTCCAGACCGGGCGCGTCGAACGGGTTGCGCCGCCGCCGGTGCGGCAGCGCGAGCAGCGCGGCCCGCCGGACGTCCTCGGCGAGCACATCGGTCCGCCCGGCCCACGCGGCCAGCGCGGTCGCCGTACGCGCCATCACGATGTCGGCGCGCATCCCGTCCACCTCGAAGGCCGCGCAGGTCGCCGCGATCTGCCGCAGCGCACCGTCGCCCAGCCGCACCCCCGGCAGCAGCTTCCGGGCCGCGACGATCCGTTGCCGGACCGCGGCCTCCTCCTCGGCCCAGCGCGCGGCGAAGGCGCCGGGATCGTCGTCGTACGCCAGCCGGCGCCGCACGACCTCCACCCGCTCGTCCGGTTCCCGCGAGGCGGCGACCTCCACGGTCAGCCCGAACCGGTCGAGCAACTGCGGCCGCAGCTCGCCCTCCTCGGGGTTCATGGTGCCGACGAGCAGGAACCGGGCGGCGTGCCGCACCGAGACACCCTCGCGCTCGACGTACGAGGCGCCCATCGCGGCGGCGTCCAGCAGCAGGTCGACGAGATGGTCGTGCAGGAGGTTGACCTCGTCCACGTACAGGATCCCGCGGTGGGCGTCGGCCAGCAGGCCCGGCTCGAACGCCTTCACGCCCTCGGCGAGCGCCCGCTCGATGTCCAGCGCGCCGACCAGCCGGTCCTCGGAGGCACCCACGGGCAACTCGACCATCCGGGCCGGCCGTCCGTCCCCGGCGCCCGGCTCGTGCGGTCCGTCCGGGCAGGACGGGTCCGGGGCCGCCGGATCGCAGGAGAACCGGCATCCGGGGACGACGGCCACCTCCGGCAGCAGCGCGGAGAGGGCGCGTACGGCCGTGCTCTTCGCGGTGCCCTTCTCGCCGCGCACCAGCACACCGCCGACCGCCGGCGACACGGCGTTCAGCAGCAGCGCGAGCCGCAGATCGTCCTGGCCGACCACGGCCGTGAACGGGAACGGGGTTGTCACTGGTCGCCCTCCAAGTCGCCTTCCAGCTCCAGATAGGTGGCGCGCAGCCGCTCCAGCGTGTCCGCGTCCGGCTCCGCCCACAGCCCGCGGTCCGCCGCCTCCAGCAGCCGCTCGGTGATGCCGCGCAGCGCCCACGGGTTGGACTTCCGCATGAAGTCCCGGTTCTCCGGGTCGAAGACGTACTCCGCGCTGAGCTTCTCGTACATCCAGTCGTCGACCACGCCCGCCGTGGCGTCGTAGCCGAACAGGTAGTCCACGGTCGCCGCCATCTCGAAGGCGCCCTTGTAGCCGTGCCGGCGCATCGCCGCCATCCAGCGCGGGTTGACCACCCGCGCCCGGAAGACGCGGTGCGTCTCCTCGCCCAGCGTGCGCGTCCTCACCTGGTCCGGCACGGCCGAGTCGCCCACGTAGGCCTCGGGGTTGGCGCCGGTCAGGTGCCGCACCATGGCGACCATGCCACCGTGGTACTGGAAGTAGTCGTCGGCGTCGACCAGGTCGTGCTCACGGGTGTCGACGTTCTTCGCCGCCACCGCGATCCGCCGGAACGCGGTCTCCATGTCCCCGCGCGCCGCCCGCCCGTCGAGGCCGCGCCCGTACGCGTAACCGCCCCACACCGCGTACACCTCGGCGAGGTCGGCGTCGGAGCGCCAGTTCCGGGCGTCGATCAGCGGCAGCAGACCGGCGCCGTACGCGCCCGGCTTCGAGCCGAAGATCCGGGCCGTCGCCCGCCGGCGGTCGCCGTGCTCCGCCGCGTCCTCGTCCACGTGCGCCCGCACGTAGTTGACCTCGGCCGGCTCGTCCAGCTCGGCCACCGCCCGCACCGCGTCGTCGATCAGCCCGACCACGTGCGGGAACGCGTCCCGGAAGAAGCCCGAGATACGGACCGTGACGTCCACGCGCGGCCGGCCCAGCTCCTGCGGGCCGATCACCTCGAACCCCGTCACCCGGCGCGAGGCGTCGTCCCAGACCGGACGGCAGCCCAGCAGTGCCAGGATCTCGGCGATGTCGTCGCCCTGGGTGCGCATCGCGGAGGTGCCCCACACCGTGAGGCCGACCGACCTCGGGTACTCCCCGGTGTCCTGGAGGTACCGCTGGACCAGCGAGTCCGCGAGCGACTGGCCGACCTCCCAGCTCAGCCTGGAGGGGATGGCCTTCGGGTCGACGGAGTAGAAGTTGCGGCCGGTCGGCAGCACGTTGACCAGACCGCGGGTCGGCGAACCCGACGGTCCGGCCGGCACATATCCGCCGTCCAGCGCCCGCAGGATGTGCCCGATCTCGTCGGTGGTCCGGGCCAGCCGCGGTACGACCTCGTCGCAGGCGAACTCCAGCACGGCCGCGGCGTCCGCGAGTTCGGCGCCGAGCACGCCGTCCAGCACGGCGGGGACGGCCGCCCGGTCCCACGCCCGGGACTCCATGTCCTCCGCGATCCGCCGGCAGAGCCGCTCCAGCAGGTCGATCGCGTCGGCCGCCGTCCGGGACGGGCTGTCGACCCGGTCCGTCAGCTCCACCGGCACCTTGACCGGCGCGCCCGGCTCGGCCAGCAGCTCCTTCTCCACCAGCCCGTAGTGCAGGGCCAGCGACGCCCGCAGCCCCGGCAGCGCGTTCGCCTGCCCGCCCCACACCTGGGAGGCGCGCAGCACGGCGAGGACCAGGTTCACCCGCGGTTCGGCCTCCGGGCCGCCCCCGAGGATGTGCAGTCCGTCGCGGATCTGGACGTCCTTGATCTCGCACAGGTAGCCGTCGATGTGCATGACGAACTCGTCGAACTCGTCGTCGTCCGGCTGCTCGTCCACATGCAGGTCGTGGTGCAGCTCGGCGGTCTTGACCAGCGTCCAGATCTGGGCGCGCACCGCCGGTGCCTTCGCCGGGTCCAGGTCGGAGACGAGCGCGTACTCGTCCAGCAGCTGCTCCAGCTTGGCGAGGTCGCCGTAGGTGTCCGCGCGCGCCATCGGCGGCACCAGGTGGTCGACCACGGTGGCGTGCCCGCGCCGCTTGGCCTGGGTGCCCTCGCCGGGGTCGTTGACGATGAACGGGTAGATCAGCGGGAGGTCGCCGAGCACGGCGTCCGGGGCGCAGCCGCCGCTCAGGCCCAGGCCCTTGCCCGGCAGCCACTCCATCGTGCCGTGCTTGCCCATGTGCACGATCGCGTCGGCGCCGAAGCTCCTGTCGAGCCAGCGGTAGGCCGCCATGTAGTGGTGGGAGGGCGGCATGTCGGGGTCGTGGTAGATGGCGATCGGGTTCTCGCCGAAGCCGCGCGGCGGCTGGATCATCACGACGACGTTCCCGAACCGCAGGGAGGCGAGCACGATGTCGTCGCCGTCCACGTACAGGCCGCCCGGCGGCTCGCCCCACGCCCCCAGCATCGCGTCCCGCAGCTCGGCGTCGAGCCCGTCGAACCACTCCCGGTAGTCGGCGAGCGGCACCCGGGCGGGCGCGGCGGCCAGTTGCTCCTCCGTCAGCCACTCGACGTCGTGGCCGCCGGCCGCGATCAGCCGGTGGATCAGCTCGTCGCCGTTGTCCGGGTACCCCTCGGCCACGTAGCCGGCGTCCCGCAGCGCGTCCAGTACCCGGACCGCCGAGGCGGGCGTGTCCAGGCCGACCGCGTTGCCGACCCGGGAGTGCTTGGTCGGGTAGGCGGTGAAGACCAGCGCGATCCGCTTCTCCGCGTTCGGCTTGTGGGCCAGCTCGGCGTGGCGCACGGCGATTCCGGCGACCCGGGCGGCCCGCTCGGGGTCGGCGACGTACACCGGTACCTCGTCCGGACCCTGCTCCTTGAAGGAGAACGGCACGGTGACGAGCCGTCCGTCGAACTCCGGGATGGCCACCTGCATCGCCGCGTCCATCGGGGACAGGGCGGCGTCCGACTCCGCCCAGGCGGCCCGCGAGGAGGTGAGGCAGAGCCCCTGCAGCACGGGCACGTTCAGATCGGCGAGCGCCCCGACGTCCCAGGACTCCTCGTCCCCGCCGGCGGACGCCTGCGAGGCGTGCGTACCGCCGGCCGCCAGCACGGTGGCGACCAGCGCGTCGGCCCGGCCCAGCAGCTCGTACAGCCCGGCGTCCGCGCCGCGCAGCGAACCGCAGTACACGGGAAGGGCGTTGGCGCCCCGCGCCTCGATCGCCTCGCACAGTGTGTCCACGAAGGCGGTGTTGCCGCTCAGTTCGTGCGCCCGGTAGAACAGCACACCCACCGTCGGACGGCCGTCCCGGACCGGGTACGAGCCGTGGACGCCGAACTCCGGCATCTTCCGCGGCTCCTCGAAGCCCTCACCGGTGAGCAGCACCGTGTCGGAGAGGAACCGGGCCAGTTCGGCCAGGTTGTCCGGGCCGCCCTCGACGAGGTACTTCAGCGCCTCGGCCACCACGCCCGCCGGCACGGACGACTCGGCCATCAGCTCGGCGTCCGGCACGGCCTCGCCGCCCAGCAGCACGGCCGGGACGCCGGACGCCTTCAGCGCGGCCAGCCCGTCCTCCCAGGCCCGCTTGCCGCCGAGCAGCCGTACGACCGCGAGGTCCGCGCCCTCGAGCAGCCCCGGCAGTTCCCCGGCCACGTCCACCCGGGTCGGATTGCCGATCCGGTACCCGGCGCCGGAGGCCCGGGCCGCCAGCAGATCGGTGTCGGCGGTCGACAACAACAACACTGTGCTCATGCGGGCGCTCCCGGTGGAATGAAAGGCAGTCCTTGCGGCGCGCCCGACTCGATGAGCCGCCACAGCGCGTCCGTGTCCGCGTGCTGTTCGATCAGGTCGCCGAGCCGGTCGAGTTGCTCCTCGCGCAGCGCGGCGAACGAGGTGCCGGGGGCCGGCACGAAGCGGCGTCCCGCGGCGGCCGCCACTTCGCGCAGGAAGGCCCGCCGGAAGCCGTCCGACTCCAGCGAGCCGTGCCAGTGCGTGCCCCAGGTCTGTCCGGCCCGGCAGCCGTCCAGGAAGGGTTCGCCCCCGCCGACGGCCGCCACCCCGTGGTGGATCTCGTATCCCTCGACCGGTTCGCCCAGGGCTTCGCCGACCGGCCGGGTCAGCGTCTTCTCGCGGGCGAACCGCACCCGCACCGGCAGCAGTCCGAGCCCCGGGACCTCCCCGGCGCGCGACTCGACCTCGTCCTCGATGTGCTCGCCAAGGATCTGGAAGCCACCGCAGATGCCGAGGACGGGCCGGTGTTCGGCGGCCCGGCGCACGAGGGCGTCGGCGAGGCCGCGCTCGCGCAGCCATGCGAGCGCCCGGACCGTGCCCCGGGTCCCCGGGACCACGACCAGGTCCGCGTCCGCCAGTTCCTCCGGCCGGTCCACGAACCGCACCACGACACCGGGTTCGGCGGCGAGTGCGTCCACGTCGGTGAAGTTGGACATCAGTGGGATCGCGCACACGGCGACCCGCAGCACGTCCTCACCGACCGGGGGAGCCACCGTGGACTCCCGCACGGTGCCGCGCAGCGACACCCTCCCCCACGCTCGGCTTCGCTCGCGCGGGGGGACCCCCATCCCGTCCTCCTCGTCGATGCCGAGCCCGTGCCGGAACGGCAGCACGCCGTACGTCCGCCGTCCGGTGAGGCCGTGGAGCATGTCGAGGCCGGGCTCCAGCAGGGAGACGTCGCCCCGGAACTTGTTCACCAGGAAACCGGCGACCAGTTCCTGGTCCTCGGGCGACAGCAGGGCGACGGTGCCGAAGAAGGAGGCGAAGACGCCGCCGCGGTCGATGTCGCCGACCACGAGCACGGGCAGCCGCGCGCCCCGCGCGATCCCCATGTTGACGATGTCCGTCCGCCGCAGATTGATCTCCGCGGGCGAACCGGCCCCCTCACAGATCACCGCGTCATACGTGCCCCGCAACTCGGCCAGGCAGTCCAGCACCGTGCCCAGGAGCCGCTGCTGGCGCCCGCCGTGGTAGCCGCGCGCGCTCATCTCGCCCACCGGCCTGCCCAGCAGCACCACCTGGCTGCTCTGTTCACCGCCGGGCTTGAGCAGCACGGGGTTCATCAGCGCGGTCGGCTCCACCCGGCAGGCCTGCGCCTGCATCGCCTGTGCCCGCCCGATCTCGGCGCCCTCGCGCGTGACGAAGGAGTTGAGGGACATGTTCTGCGCCTTGAACGGCGCGACCTTCACGCCCTGGCGCACCAGCCAGCGGCAGATCCCGGCCGTCACGACGCTCTTGCCGGCGTCGGAGGTGGTGCCGGCGACGAGGAGACCACCGTTCACTTGCCACGTCCCTTCGCGAGGAGGCGCGCACCGGCGGTGACACCGAGCGCGAGCAGGCCGACGCGGCGGGAGAGCGTCACGGCCCGGTCGATGTCGGCGACCCGGACGGCCCGCCCGGTGCCGCCGCCCAGTACGGGCCGGTGTTCCACCCGCCCGGCGTAGGAGAGCGTCCCGCCGAGCCGTACGCCCAGGGCGCCCGCGAACGAGGCCTCGACGGGACCGGCGTTGGGGCTCGGGTGCTTGGCCGCGTCCGCCCGCCAGGCCCGTACGGCACCCCGCGGGTCCGGTCCGGCCAGCGCGGCGAGCACGGCCGTCAGCCGGGCCCCCGGCCACCCGGCGAGGTCGTCGAGCCGGGCGGAGGCCCAGCCGAAGCGGCGCAGGCGCGGAGACTTGTGACCGACCATCGCGTCCAGGGTGTTGACGGCGCGGAACCCGAGCAGCCCCGGCACCCCGCCCACGGCACCCCACACCAGCGCGCCCACGACGGCGTCGGAGGTGTTCTCGGCGACGGACTCGACCACGGCCCGGGCGATCCCGTCGGCGTCCAGCGCCTGCGGGTCCCGGCCGCACAGATGGGGCAGCCGCGCGCGGGCCGCCGGCACGTCCCCGGCCTCCAGCGCGCGCCCGATGGCCCGGGCCTCGCGGGCCAGCGAGGTGCCCCCGACGACGGCCCAGGTGGCCACGCCGGTCAGCGCGGCGGAGGCGACGGGGGAGCGGCGCACGGCCCGTTGGGCGACGAGCCCGGCGGCCACGGCGCCGCCGGCGCAGACGGCGGTGTGCAGCGCGCCCCAGCCGCGGTGGTCGTGCCACAGCACGCGTTCCACGGCAGCGGCCGACCGCCCGAACGCGGCGACCGGATGCCCGCGGCGCGGATCGCCGAGGAGCAGGTCACCGAGAAGGCCGGCGGCGGCGCCGTACGCGTAAGCGCGATCGGCACCCATCGGCTCAGCCGGCCGTGGGCGCGGGGGCGGGACTCTCGTGACAGGCCCTGGTACGGGTCCTCGATCTGCGGCCGAGCATGGCGATATGTGTCCTCACTCAGGGTGTCCGCGCCCTGGTTCGACGAAGCCGGCGGTGAGAGTTCCTGGCTCCCGGGGATCACTCCCCGGTCACAGTGGCGGGACCGCGCCGGATTCGCACCGGCTTCCTCTCCTGCCGCCGTACATGGCCCGGGCAGTCCACCACGCGCCCCGAAGGGCCGTCAACTTGCCTTTGACCTGCGAGGGGAGAGTGTGCTGAGCCCCACACCGGCGAGATCCGGACATGGAAAAGGCTCCCTGCCGGAACACACCGGCGGGGAGCCTCTTCGAGGGTGGCTCGGGTCAGGGCTTGGCCACGATCAGGTAGATGCCGTAGGCCACGGCCGCCGCGCACGCCGCGAAGCACACGTACGCGCCCGTCACGGCGAGCGCCGCGGACCCGCCCTGCGCCGCCGCCCTCTCCCGCCGGGACAGGCCGTTGACGCCGAGGGTGAACAGGGCCACCAGGCCCACCGTGAAGGCCAGGCTGACGCCGAAGACGGAGCCGATGGACGCCCAGTCGATCTTCATGTTGCTTTTCCTTCGGTAACCGGGTCAGACGGTGGCGGCCGGGGGCACGGCCGCAGCGGCCGGTGCCGTGACTTCGGCGACGGCCGGGGCCGGGCCGCCGGACTGCGTCGGGAAGCTGATGGCCGGCCCCTCGGTGAGGGTGAGGGTGCCGGCCGGCGGCGGGGTCACCGCGGCGATCGCGGTGGTCACCACACCGGCGGGCTCGGCGGCCTCGTCGGTGCCGTTGACGTTGGTGTGGTCGACGACCTCGCGGCGGGAGAGCTTCCAGATGGCGGCGCTGGAGCCGACCAGGAAGACCGCGACGACGGCGGTGCCCCAGTCGCCCAGGTCCGTGACGGACTCGGCGAGCGCGCCGACCAGGGCGGCGGCCGGCAGGGTGAGGACCCAGGCGACGGCCATGCGGGTCGCGGTGGACCAGCGGACCACGCCGCCCTTGCGGCCCAGACCCGCGCCCATCACCGAACCGGAGACGACATGGGTGGTGGACAGCGAGAAGCCGAGGTGCGACGAGGCCAGGATGGCCGTGGCGGCGCTGGTCTGGGCGGCGAAGCCCTGGCGCGACTCCAGCTCGGTCAGGCCCGTGCCCATGGTGCGGATGATGCGCCAGCCGCCGATGTAGGTGCCGAGCGCGATGGCCATGCCGGCGGAGAGGATCACCCAGGTGGGAGGGTTGGAGCCCGGGGCGATGGCACCGCCCGCGATCAGCGCCAGGGTGATGATGCCCATCGTCTTCTGGGCGTCGTTGGTGCCGTGCGCGAGGGAGACCAGTCCGGCGGAGGCGATCTGGCCGGCGCGGTAGCCCTTGCGGGTGGCGTCGCCCTCGTGCTTGCCGCCGATCCCGTAGGAGAAGCGGGTGGCGAGCATGGCGGCCAGTCCGGCCACGACCGGGGCGGCGACCGCCGGCAGCAGCACCTTGGTGACCAGGACGTCGCCGTGGACGGCGCCGAAGCCCGCCGAGGCGACGGTGGCGCCGATCAGACCGCCCATCAGGGCGTGGGAGGAGCTGGAGGGCAGTCCCACCAGCCAGGTCAGCAGGTTCCAGAGGATCGCGCCGACCAGGGCGGCGAAGATGACCTCGGGACGGATGCCGTTCTCATCGACGAGACCCTTGGAGATCGTGTTGGCGACCTCCACGGAGAGGAAAGCGCCCACAAGGTTGAGCGCGGCGGACATGGCCACCGCGACCTTGGGCTTCAGAGCGCCGGTCGAGATGGTGGTGGCCATCGCGTTGGCGGTGTCGTGGAAACCGTTCGTGAAATCGAACGCGAGTGCGGTTACCACCACAATCGCGAGGATCAGCGAGAAGCTTTCCATTTACCCAGGCAATCGTTCGAGCGTCATTGGCGGGTCGAACGTAGGCAACCTGGGTGAACGGAAGATGAACTGGGTCGGGCGTGGGGGTGTCGGTAACGGGGGTTCGGGATTCCGCCCCGGCCGGCCGGCCGGGGCGCCCCTTGGCTACCGGCCCCGCGCGAAGGCCCGCAGCCGGCTCGGCGGCCCGTGAAAGAGATTCTGGTCACCCGGCAGACCGCCCTCGGTGCCGTACTGCCAGAAGGTCCAGGACGACCATCCGCCGGGCAGCGATCCGGGCCCTGACGTGCCGTGACGGGCGATCCACAGCGGGTGGTCGGAGGCGAAGGCGCGGCTGCCGCCGGTGCAGGCGGCCCACCACTGGGCGGTCGTGTAGATCACCGGGCGGCGGCCGGTGAGCCGGTCCAGTTCGTCGCTGAAGGAGCGGATCCAGCCGACCATCCGGCGGTGGCCGAGCCCGTAGCAGAGGTGCCTGCTGTCGTACGGGTCGTATTCGATGTCGAGGGCCGGCGGCAGGGTCCAGCCGTCCGCCCGCCAGCCGCCGCCGTGCCGCACGAAGTACGCGGCCTGCGCGGCTCCGGAGGACTGGTCGGGGCGGGCGAAGTGGTACGCGCCGCGGATCAGGTGCGCCTGGCGTGCGCCCGCGTACTGCCGGGCGAAGTAGGGGTTGCGATAGGTCGTGGACTCGGTCGCCTTGATGTAGGTGAACCGCGCGCCGTCCGACCGGGCGGCGGGCCAGTCGACGTGTCTCTGGTGCGAGGACACGTCGTGCCCCCGGGGGAGACCGGCCGCCTCCGCCGCCGAGGGCCCGGCGGCGGAGGCGCACGGGGTGCCCGCGAGGGCGAGTGCCGCCCCGGCGGCCGCGACGGCGGCCACGCGACGGCGGAGGCGGGAGGGCGAGCGGTCACGGGCCATACGTCCCCCTGGTGCGGCGGTGAGGCGTCGGGCGGCTGCGGGCGTTAATGATCATTAGATGCCTGGCTCTGGTCCGATCAAGTGCATTTATTGGGTGTTGCGCGCGGGCGTCCACTCGTCCGGCGGCACCGGTTCCGGCCGGAACTCCGCCGCCGGCCCGCCCCGCACCGGACGGGCTGGCAGGATCGCCGCATGGTCGAACAGTGGCGGGACGCGCGGGAGCAGCAGGAGCGGAGCTGGGCGGCGCTGGTCGGGACGGCCCGCCGGACCGTGGCCGACGGGCTGGTCGTCGGCACCTCCGGCAACGTCTCCGCCCGCGTGGGGGACCTGGTGCTGGTCACCCCGTCGGGCGTGCCCTACGACCGGCTCACCCCGGCCGACATCACCGGCGTCGACCTGGACGGCCGGCAGGTGCTCGGCACCCTCGTGCCGACCAGCGAGCTGCCCATGCACCTCGCCGTCTACCGCACCACCGACGCCCTCGCCGTCGTCCACACCCACGCCGTGCACGCCACGGCCGTCTCCACCCTCGTCACCGAACTGCCCCCGATCCACTACATGACCGCCGCCCTCGGCGGCTCCGTGCGGGTCGCCCCCTACGCGGCCTACGGCACCGACGAACTGGCCCGGAACATGCTCGCGGCGCTGGCCGGCCGCTCCGGCTGCCTGCTGCGCAACCACGGCGCGATCACCTACGGCGCCACCCTCGACCAGGCCTACGACCGCACCGCCCAGCTGGAATGGATGTGCCGGCTGTGGCTGACGGCGTCCTCCGTGCCGGGCCTCACGCCCGCTCTGCTGACGGAGGCACACATCGCCGAGGCCGGGGCACGCTTGAAGGGATACGGCCAACGGAGGTGACCCCTTGTCGTCGCACAGCCACCCGCTCCGTCCGCCCGCCGCCCGGCCGCCCTTCGGCCGCCGCCCCGGGCCGTCCGGCCCGCTCCTCCGGCTGGCCGGTTCCGGCGCCCCCCACGACACTGGAGCCGTGCGCACCGTCAGAGCGACCGCCGCCGCCCTCGGCGCCGTCCTGGCCGCCGGGGCGGCATCCGTCGCCGCCGGCCGGCTGGCCAGCGACGCCGCGCTGAAGGCGTCCCCGGGCCGGCCGCTGCCCACCGAACCCCGGCTCACCGTGCACGGCACCGCGCCCGGCCGGATCGCCCTCACCCGCGACCTGGCCTCCCTGCGCCCCGGCACCTACGGTCTGGCCGGCGACGGCTCGCACGCGGTCGTCGGGCCCCTGCTGGACTCGGCCGAGCACACCGCCGACAGCGTCGTCAGGCGCCTGGAACGCGTCACCCACGGCACCTTCGCCCCCGGCGATCCCGTGTGGCTCACCCCGAACGTGTACGTCGGCAACCCGGGCACCGCCCTCGGCCTCGACCACGCCGACATCGACATCCCCGGAGAACTCGGCGCCCTGCCCGCCTGGTTCGTGCCCGGCCACCGGGACACCTGGGTGATCGCGGTGCACGGCCTCGGCACCACCCGCGAGCAGGCCCTGAACGTCATGGCGTACCTGCACCGCCGCCGCGTCCCCGTCCTCGCGCTCGCCTACCGCGGCGACCTGGGCGCCCCGCGCTCCCCGGACGGCCTGAACCACCTCGGCGAGACGGAGTGGCGCGACGTGGACGCGGCGATCCGCTACGCCGTCCGCTACGGCGCCCGCCGGGTCGTCCTCCTCGGCTGGTCCACCGGCGCCACCATGGCCCTGCGCGCCGCGGAGCACTCCGCCGTGCGCGAGCGCGTCGCCGGGCTGGTCCTCGACTCCCCGGTGCTGAGCTGGCAGGCCACCCTGCGCGCCCTCGCCCAGGCCCGCCACACCCCCGACGCCCTGCTGCCGCTCGCGGTACGCGCCGCGCAGGGCCGGGCCGGACTGCACGCCGACCGCGGCGCCGAGACCGCCGACCCCGACCGGCTCGCCGTGCCCACGCTGATCATCCACGGCCCCGACGACGTGGTGGCCCCCTGGGAGCACTCCCGCCGTCTCGCCGCCCGCCGCGCCGACCTCGTCGCGCTGCACACCGTGCCGCGGGCCCCGCACGCGGCCATGTGGAACGCCGACCCGCACGAGTACGAGGAGCGGCTGCGCCGCTTCCTGACCCCGCTGATGTGACCGGCCCGCGGCGCCCTCCGGTACGGGCCGGCCGGCCGCGGCCGGCCGTTTCCGTATAAGGCCGTACCACTGGCCTGATCCCGTCTCCCGGCCCGCCCCCGGGCCGGGTGCGTTGGCCAGCCCCGTAGCCCCCCGTGACATTCCGTTTGGGTTTTCGGACCGTCAACCGGAAGACTGCACCCGTGACGTCCCGTATCCCGCGCGACTCCAGGCTTCGACTCGTCCGACCGCGACCCCTGGCCGCCGCCCCCAGAGCTGTGAACCAGCGGCGCCCGCGCCGCCCCGCACCCCGGCCGCCGGAGGGCACCCCCGCCCCGGCCGAACTGGCCAGAATGGCGCGCACCGGCCTGGCCGGCGCGGTGCGGGTCGCCCGCTGGGCCGACTCCGCCCTCGGGCCCGGCAGCGACTCCGTCACCGCCGACGGCAAGGCCACCCTCTCCGACGCGACCGCCGAGCGCGCCGCCGCCGGCCTCGGCCTGGACGCCGACCGGATCCGCGCCGACTGGGACACCGCCCGGCTCGCCGGACTCATCGAGGTGCACGGGGACAGCGCGCGCCCCGGCTGGCGCCTGCGCGCCTGGGACCGCGACGACAGCGCCGTGCTGCGCGGCTGGGTCGCCCTGTTCGACGCCTGGTCGCTCGCCAGCCCGGAGCCCGCGGAGTTCGAGCCGGCCGCCGTCGCCGAGGTCGTCTCCGCCATGCCCCAGGTGCTCTCCTTCCTCCAGCTCTCCGCCGGCCCCGTGCCCGTCGAGCAGCTCCTGGACCTCCTCCAGCAGCGGGTCACCGAACTGCGCACCGAGCGCTGCGAGGTCCCCTACGAGCCAGGCGCCGACGGCTCCCCGGCCCCCGCCGGGACCCCCGCCCCCCCGGAGCCCGGGCCCGCCGCGGACACCCCGCTCGCCCCGCTCCTGGAGTGGGCCCTCACGGCCCTCGCCTCCGTGGGCGCCCTGACCTACGGCGACGGCCAGGCCACGCTCACCCCGCTGGGCAACTGGGCGGTCTGGGTCAAGCTGGAGCAGATCTGCGTGGCCGCGCAGAGCCCCGCCGGCCACATCGAGCAGGCCGCCGAGGACATGCTCCGCGGCTGCGCCCAGCTCCGCCCCAACGCCGCCCGCGCCGAGTACCGCGCCTGGCTCGCCGCCCGCCCCGTCGGCAGCGCCGTCACCGAGCTGCTCGCCGCCGCCCGGGGCGACGACGCCCTGCTGCGCGGCCTGGCCTTCGAGGCGCTGCGCATCGTCGGCGCCCCCGCCGAACCCGAGGTGCACGCGGTACTGGACGATTCCGCCCTGCGGCCCTACGCGCTGCTGTGGCTGGCCGAGCACGACGGCGTCGACCCGGAGGACGCCCACGAGGTCCTCACCCGCGAGGAGGCAACCTGGCTGTGGGTCGACACCGCCGCCGCCGTCGCCGACCACGGCGAGACGTCGATGCTGGTACGGCACCTGGAGGCCGCGGTGCAGCCGACCGTCCCCCTGTTGCTGGACGAGGTCCGCGCCGTCGGCCACCCGCGCACCGTGCAGGTCCTGGTGGCCCTCGCCGCCGCCCACCCCGACCCGGCCCTCGCCAAGGCCGTGCGCCGGGCCGCCTTCCAGGTGCACACCGGCGGCTGATCCGGTGCGCCGGGCGGCCCGCCGGGGAGCGCCCTGCGCACCGGGCCCGGCGCACCGGGCCGGTCAGCCGCCGATCTCGGGCGCGTAGGTGCCGAAGCTCCAGACGTTGCCCTCCGCGTCCCGCGCCATGTAGTCCCGCGAGCCGTAGTCCTGGTCCGTCGGGGGCATCAGGATCTCCGCGCCGTGCGCCACGGCCCGCTGGTGGTGGGCGTCGACGTCGTCCACGACGACGTACACCCCGGCGGGCCCGGCGCCCCGCATGGCCGTGTCGAAGAGGCCGCCGCGGCCCTTGGAACCGAGCATCACCGCGCCCCCGCCCTGGACCAGCTCGGCGTGCATCACCGTGCCGTCCTCCGTCTCGTACACCGACAGCTCGGTGAAGCCGAAGGCCTCGGTGAGCTGCCTGATCGCCGCTTTCGCGTCCGTGTACAGCAGCGTCGGAAAGACGCTCGGCCGTCCGCCCGTGCCCGCCATGCCGATCACTCCCTCGTGCGCCGGTCACCGCCCCCGTCCCCGAGTCTGGCAGCTCCCACCGGCACCCACCCTCCGGCTCGAACGCGCGGACGCAGAAAAAGCGCTTGCACGGTCCCGTTAGACTTGGCCCATGGCCATTCTCCTCGCGCATTAGACGGCGGGAACGTCCTCAGCCGCCCACCGCCAATCCTCAGTACGCCCTGGAGTCTGTCCGTGATCTCCGCTTCCGGAATCGAGCTGCGCGCCGGTGCGCGCGTCCTCATCGAGAACGCCACCTTCCGTGTCGCCAAGGGCGACCGCATCGGCCTCGTCGGCCGCAACGGCGCGGGAAAGACCACCCTCACCAAGTGCCTGGCCGGCGAGGGCATCCCGGCCGGCGGCCAGATCGCCCGCTCCGGCGAGGTCGGCTACCTGCCGCAGGACCCCCGCACCGGCGACCTCGACGTCCTCGCCCGGGACCGCGTCCTCTCCGCGCGCGGCCTCGACGTGCTGCTGCGCAAGATGCGCGAGAACGAGCAGCGCATCGCCAACGGCCAGGGCGCCACCCGCGAGAAGGCCCTGAAGCAGTACGAGCGCCAGGAGACCGAGTTCCTCACCAAGGGCGGTTACGCGGCCGAGGCCGAGGCCGCCACCATCGCCGCGGCGCTCAACCTGCCCGACCGGGTCCTCGGCCAGCCGCTCCACACGCTCTCCGGCGGTCAGCGCCGGCGCATCGAGCTGGCCCGCATCCTGTTCTCCGACGCGGACACCCTGCTGCTGGACGAGCCGACCAACCACCTCGACGCCGACTCGATCATCTGGCTGCGCGACTACCTGAAGACCTACCGCGGCGGCTTCATCGTGATCTCCCACGACGTCGACCTGGTCGAGACGGTCGTCAACAAGGTGTTCTACCTGGACGCCAACCGCGCCCAGATCGACGTCTACAACATGGGCTGGAAGCTCTACCAGCAGCAGCGCGAGGCCGACGAGAAGCGCCGCAAGCGCGAGCGCGCCAACGCCGAGAAGAAGGCCGCCGCCCTGCACTCGCAGGCCGACAAGATGCGCGCCAAGGCCACCAAGACGGTCGCCGCGCAGAACATGGCCCGCCGCGCCGACAAGCTGCTCTCCGGTCTTGAGGCGGTCCGCCAGTCCGACAAGGTCGCCAAGCTCCGCTTCCCCGAGCCCGCGGCCTGCGGCAAGACCCCGCTGATGGCCGAGGGGCTGTCCAAGTCGTACGGCTCCCTGGAGATCTTCACCGACGTCGACCTGGCCATCGACAAGGGCTCGCGGGTCGTCATCCTCGGCCTCAACGGCGCCGGCAAGACCACGCTGCTGCGCCTCCTCGGCGGAGTCGAGCAGCCCGACACCGGCGAGGTCGTCCCCGGCCACGGCCTCAAGCTCGGCTACTACGCCCAGGAGCACGAGACCCTGGACCCCGACCGCACGGTCCTGGAGAACATGCGCTCGGCCGCGCCCGACATGGACCTGGTCGAGGTCCGCAAGGTGCTCGGCTCGTTCCTGTTCTCCGGCGACGACGTCGACAAGCCCGCCGGGGTGCTCTCCGGCGGCGAGAAGACCCGGCTCGCCCTCGCCACGCTGGTCGTCTCCGCCGCCAACGTCCTGCTGCTGGACGAGCCGACCAACAACCTGGACCCGGCCAGCCGCGAGGAGATCCTCGGCGCCCTGCGCACCTACAAGGGCGCGGTCGTCCTGGTCACCCACGACGAGGGCGCGGTCGAGGCCCTGCAGCCGGAGCGCATCATCCTGCTGCCGGACGGCGTCGAGGACCTGTGGGGCGCCGACTACGCGGATCTCGTCGCCCTGGCTTGATCGAAAGTCTGATCCACGGCGTATGGATCATTCGGCCGAGCCGTGATCCATCATCTGTGTGAGATCTCCTCGTACCGACGTGTGTCGTACACCGATTTCGCGGCCGATCCCTTGAGCGCCAAGGGGTCGGCCGCCTCGCGTCCCTGACCTGGCACTTCACGGAACCACCCGTTCGGCCGTGTGTCCGCGAAACCGCGGAATCACTCATTCCGTATGTGGGGATGCGCTCCTGTCGTCACGTCGATGTCTCACGGACCTTGCCGAATGGGTGGCCATCACGCCCCGGAGGGGTGATCATGAGGAGACCAGAGCGCACTTCCCATGAGGAGGCACGGGTGGCCGAGACTCTGAAGAAGGGCAGCCGGGTGACCGGCGCCGCGCGCGACAAGCTCGCGGCAGACCTGAAGAAGAAGTACGACTCCGGTGCGAGCATCCGGGCGCTGGCCGAGGAGACCGGCCGCTCGTATGGCTTCGTGCACCGGATGCTCAGCGAGTCGGGCGTCACGCTCCGTGGGCGTGGCGGAGCGACCCGGGGCAAGAAGGCCGCTACGTCCTGACTCCGGGCGGCCCATCGGCTTCGATGGTGGCCACCCGGTCGGCAGTCTCAGCGGCCGGGTGGTTACTGTGCAGTCACTTAGCATGCCGTACGGCAATGTGTGATGACCGCACTCATCGGAGGCGCCCCATGGCTTCGCCCGACCAGGACCTTGCTCCTGTACTCGACAAGGACGGCGTACGGCTCACCGTCGACGACGCGCTCGCCACGGTGACGCTGGCCAATCCGGCCAAGCGCAACGCGCAGAGCCCCGCCATGTGGCGGACGCTCACCGAGGCGGGCCGGCTGCTGCCGGGCTCCGTCCGGGTCGTGGTGCTGCGTGGTGAGGGCCAGTCCTTCTCCGCCGGGCTGGACCGCCGGATGTTCACGCCGGAGGGAATCCCGGGCGAGCCGAACTTCGTCGAACTCGCGCGTCGTGACGACGCCGGGCTCGACGCGACCATCGCCGAATACCAGGAGGCGTTCACCTGGTGGCGGCGCAACGACATCGTGTCCATCGCCGCTGTTCAGGGCCATGCCATCGGTGCCGGGTTCCAGCTCGCTCTCGCCTGCGACCTGCGGGTGGTGGCGGACGACGTGCAGTTCGCCATGCGCGAGACCTCGCTCGGCCTCGTTCCCGACCTGACCGGCACGCATCCGCTGGTCGGTCTGGTCGGGTACGCCCGCGCGCTGGAGATCTGCGCGACGGGCCGGTTCGTCGGGGCCGGTGAGGCGGTGGCCTCCGGGCTGGCCAACCTCGCGGTGCCGGCGGCCGAACTCGACGGCGCGGTACAGGACCTGGCCGCGGCGATGCTGGCCGCCCCGCGCGACGCGGTGGTGGAGACCAAGGCACTGCTGCGGGATGCACCGGAACGCGACTACGACTCCCAGCGCGCCGCAGAGCGGGCCGCCCAGGCCCGGCGACTGCGGGATCTGGCCGGCGTGGGCGAATGAGCCCGCGGGGCGCCGCGCGCTCCGGCCGGCCGGTCAGGCCACGCTCGTGACCAGCACCGCCACCGTCGGATGATCGTCCAGCGCGTCCCGCACCGCCTCGCGCACCCGCCGGGCCACCTCAACGGCCCGGTGGCCCGCGCCCGTCGCCAGCTCCACACGGACGTGCCGGTGCGGCAGCGCGGTGTCCCCGGCACGCTCCTCGATGTGCACGGCCCGGCCGAGACCGCCGAGTGATCCGGTCAGCCGCGCGACCCCGGGGACGGACAGCGCGGCCGCCGCCGCGCGGGACTCGTCGGGGTCCGTGGCGTCCCGGGCGGCCGGCGGCCGCGGCGCCTCCACCGGCGTGCCCTGACCGTCCGCCGTATCCAGCAGCTCCGTCACCCGCAGATCCACCTCCGTGACCGCGAGGCCCAGGGTGTCCGTCGCGGCCGCCAGCAGGGCGAGCCGCAGCCGGGACGCCGTCGCCGGCAGCGGCTCGGCGGCCGGGGCCGCGAAGTCCGCCGTCACCCGCAGGGCACCCGGAGGCAGCGCGCCCGGCGGCCGCGGTACGACCGGTTCGCCGATGTCGTCCGGATCGGCGAGCGCGATCCGCGGCGTGCCGAGGCGCACGCCCGGCACCCCGTTCGCCGCGCGCTCCAGTACCGCCCGGGCCGCACCCTCGGCGATCCACGCGCCGTCGCGCGGGCCGCCGAGCGGCAGCAGTCTGCCCAGGGCCGGCCGATGCTGCCCCGACACCCGCGTCCACCGATCCGCCGTCATTCCTCCAGCCTGCCGTATCCCCGGCGCGCAACCGCGCAACCCCGCTTACGGTGGTCGGAGAACGACGACCGAAAGGGACGTACGGCGATGACCGACATGACGACGACCCAAGACGGTGACAACGAACCACAGCTCTCGACCCGCAAGGCCACCAGACGCGGCGGCGGAGACCCGGCGACCCGTGGGCGGACGACCATCGCCGACGGTGTCGTGGAGAAGATCGCCGGGCTGGCCGCCCGCGACGTGGTCGGGGTGAACGCCCTGGGCAGCGGTCTTGCCCGGACGTTCGGCGCGGTGCGCGACCGGGTGCCGGGCGGCTCGAAGTCCGTGACCCGGGGAGTGAAGGCCGAGGTCGGCGAGGTGCAGACCGCGATCGACCTGGAGATCGTCGTGGACTACGGCGTGTCCATCTCCGAGGTCGCCCGCTCGGTGCGGGAGAACGTGGTCGCCGCCGTGGAGCGGATGGCCGGACTCGAGGTCGTCGAGGTCAACATCGCGGTGAGCGACGTCAAGCTGCCCGACGAGGAGGAGGAGGAACCCGAGCCGCCCCGGATCCAGTGACGCCCCGCCCGCCCGGGGCGACGCGCCCGGGACCGCACCGCCGACGGACTGAAGGAGTGCTGCATGAGCATGGCCATGGTCGGCATGATCGCCGGGATGGCGCTGGGGTTCGCCGGGTACTTCGGCGGCTTCGGAGCCTTCCTGCTGGTGGCGGCGCTGGGCGCCGTCGGGTTCGTCGCCGGCCGGTACCTGGAGGGCGACCTGCAACCCGGTGACCTCTTCCGCGGCCGCGGCGACCGGCGCGACCGGCGGGGCTGACCGCCGTGAGCACGGAGACCGGCACGGCCCGCCCGCGCCCGGCCGCGGTGCCGGCCGGTGAGCGCGGCGCCCTCCGGATCGCGGACCGGGTCGTGGCGAAGATCGCCTCGCGTGCCGCCCGCGAGGCCCTCGGCCCGCTGCCCGCGGACGCCGCCGCCCCGCACGCCGCAGTCGTCGTCCACCCCCACCCCCGGGCCGGTTCGGGCCGGGGCAGCCCGGTGGGAACGGCCCGCGTCCGCATCGAGGTGGAACTCGCCCACCCCGTCGACATCGGTGCCCGCTGCGCCGCGGTGCGTCGGCGAGTGACCGAGCGGGTGAGCGAGTTGGTGAGCATGGAGGTGCTGGAGGTCGCCGTCCGGGTGGAGCGGCTGCATCTGGCACCGCTAGCCGGCGCGCACCGCGGGAGGACGCGATGAACGAACCCCGGCCGTCCGAGGACACCCGGCGCATGCCCGTCCTCGACCTCGGCAAGAGCCCCGACGCGTCACCGCCCCTGCTCGACCGGGGCAGCGGCCGCTTCTGGTCGCCGCGCCGGGTCCCCGCCGGCGTCGTCGCCCTGCTCCTGCTGGCCGGCGCGGGCGTCCTGCTGTACGACGTCGTCGCCGTACGCGCCCACCGCCCGGCGATGCAGTGGCGGCGCGCGCTGGCTCGGCAGCTCGCCGAGCGCCCCCTGGACGACGTCTGGGTGCTGGCCGGCGCCGGTGTGGCCGCCGTCCTCGGCCTGTGGCTGATCGTGCTCGCCGTCACGCCAGGTCTGCGCGCCCTGCTGCCCATGCGGCGCCCGCACCCCGACGTCCGCGCCGGACTGCGCCGCGAGGCGGCCGCCCTGGTGCTGCGTGACCGGGCCCTGGAGGTCTCGGGTGTGCGGGAGGCGCGGGTGCGGATGCGCCGCCGCCGGGCCCGCGTCCGGGCGCTGGCGCACTTCCGCGACCTGGACGAGGTACGGGCCGACCTGGACGACGTGCTTACCGACGCGGTGCGGGGGCTCGGGCTGAGCCGGCCGCCCGCGCTGTCGGTTTCCGTCCGGCGGCCCGGACGGAAGAGGTGAGGACGATGCGCACCGGACGAGTGAACCGCGCACTGCTCTGTCTGGTGGGGCTCCTGCTGCTCGTCGTGGGCGGCTCGGTGCTGGCCGTGGGCCTGGGCGCCCCGGTGCCGCGCCGCTGGCCCCACTCCGGCCCGCACGACGTCCTGCTCAGCACCGCCGAGCGCACCCGGTGGCGGGACGCGGGCTGGTGGTGGCCCGCGGTCATCGGGGGCCTCGCCGTCCTCGTCCTGCTGGCCCTGTGGTGGCTCGCCGCGGTCCTGCGCCGGCGCCGCCCGGCCGGGATCGTGGTCGACACCGGGGACGGCGAGGGCGCCCTGCTGCGCGGGCCGGCCCTGGAGTCCGCGCTCGCCGAGGACGCGGCCCGGCAGCCGGGCGTGGCCGACGCCGAGGTCCTGCTGGCCGGCCGCCGTACCAGGCCCGCGGTACGGGCCGGGCTCCGGCTGGAGCCGGCCGTGGACCCCGCCGCCGCCCTGAGCGAGTTCACCGCTCGGCCGCTGACCCGCGCGCGCGAGTCGGCGGGTCTGGCGACGCTCCCGGCGGAGGTGCGGCTGCGGGCGGTCGGACACCGTGCGGAGCGGGTCTCCTGACCCCTCCGCCGAGCGGGCCTCAGAATCCGTGCCGCATCCCGCCGTCCACCGGCACCATGATCCCGGTCAGGTAGGAGGCCGCCGGG
Source organism: Streptomyces sp. NPDC005706 (assembly GCF_040631045.1). Taxonomy (NCBI): domain Bacteria; kingdom Bacillati; phylum Actinomycetota; class Actinomycetes; order Kitasatosporales; family Streptomycetaceae; genus Streptomyces; species Streptomyces sp. NPDC005706. The sequence goes on from NZ_JBEXYS010000031.1 coordinate 49,159, forward strand.
GACAGCAGGAACGCCGCTACCCTGCCGAACTCCTCCGGCGCCCCGTACCGGCGCAGCGGGATCCGGGACTCGCTCGCCGCCCGGGTCGCCTCGGGATCGGCGGACAGCGCGTCCAGCTCACGCACCCGGTCGGTGTCGATCCGGCCCGGCAGCAGACCCACCACGCGGATCCCGCGCGGCCCCAGCTCGTCCGAGAGGGACTTGGCGAATCCGGCGAGCCCCGGCCGCAGCCCGTTGGAGATGGTCAGCCCCGCGATGGGCTCGTACACCGACCCGGACAGCACGAAGCCGATGACGCCGCCCGGCTCCAGTTCGGCCGCCGCGGTGCGGGCGAGCCGCACCGCGCCGAGGAACACCGACTCGAACGCGTCCCGCCACTGCTCGTCCGTGTTGTCGGCGACGAACCCCGGCGCCGGCCCGCCGACGCTGACCAGAACGCCGTGGCAGCCGCCGAAGTGCTCCCGGGCGGCCGCGATCAGCCGCTCGGCGGCCTCCGGGTCGGCGTTGCCGACGGCCACGCCCACCGCGTTCGGGCCCAGTTCGGCCGCCGCGTCGGCGGCCCGCTTCTCGTCGCGGCCGGTGACGACCACCTTCGCCCCGTCGGCGACCAGCTCCCGCGCGGCGGCGTTGCCCAGCCCCCGCGTCGCGCCGGTGACGACGTACACCCGGTCCTTCAGTCCAAGATCCATGGCACCTATCCTGCCTCCTCGCCGCCGAACAGGGCGAGGGCGGTGTTCACCAGCGCGATGTGGCTGAACGCCTGCGGGAAGTTGCCGAGCTGGCGGCCCAGTTGCTGGTCGTACTCCTCCGCGAGCAGCCCCACGTCGTTGACGAGCCCCACCAGCCTCTCGAACAGCTCCCGTGCCTCCTTCGTGCGGCCCGTCATGTGCAGGGCCTGGGCCAGCCAGAACGAGCAGGCCAGGAAGGCGCCCTCGCCGCCCGGCATGCCGTCGACGCCGATCGCGTCGGTGTCGTAGCGGCGGACCAGCCCACCGTGGTCCAGGTCGTCGCGGATCGCGTCGACCGTGCCGATCACCCGCGGGTCGTCGGGCGGCAGGAAGCCGTAGTAGGGGATCAGCAGCAGGGCGGCGTCCAGTTCGCGCGAGCCGTAGTACTGGGTGAAGGTGTTGCGCTCGGGGTCGTACCCCTTCTCGCACACCTCCCGGTGCACCTCGTCGCGCATCGCGCGCCAGCCTTCGAGGTCACCGGGCAGCTCCGGGTACCGCTCCAGGGTCCGTACGGCGCGGTCGGCGGCCACCCACACCATCACCTTCGAGTGCACGAAGTGGCGCCGGCCGCCGCGCACCTCCCACAGGCCCTCGTCGGGCTGCCGCCACGCCGACCGCAGGAACGTCATCAGCGCGCACTGCAGCGACCACATGTGCGGCTTGGTGGACAGGCCCGAGGCGCGGGCCAGGAACAGCGAGTCCATGACCTCGCCGTACACGTCGAGCTGGAGCTGGTCGACGGCGCCGTTGCCGACCCGTACCGGCGCGGAGTCGGCGAAGCCGGGCAGCCAGGGCAGCTCCCACTCCGGCAGCCGCCGCTCGCCCGCCACGCCGTACATGATCTGAAGGTCGGCCGGGTCGCCCGCGACCGCCCGCAGCAGCCAGTCGCGCCAGGCCTCGGCCTCGCCGTGGTAGCCGGCGGCCAGCAGGGCGCCCAGGGTGAGGGTGGAGTCACGCAGCCAGCAGTACCGGTAGTCCCAGTTGCGCACCCCGCCCGGTTCCTCGGGCAGGGAGGTGGTGGCCGCGGCGACGATCCCGCCGGTCGGGGCGTAGGTGAGCGCCTTGAGGGTGATCAGGGACCGTACGACGGCGTCCCGGTGCGGCCCGTCGTAGCGGCAGCGGGCCGCCCAGCGCCGCCAGTCCCGCACGCTGGCGCTCAGCGCCGCGTAGGGGTCGACGAGCGCGGGACGCGGTTCGTGCGAGGGGTGCCAGGTCAGCACGAACGCCACCCGCTCGCCCTCGGCGAGGGTGAACTCCGCGTGGGTGCAGAAGTCCTCGCCCCACATCCGCACATGGGGCTCGGCGCGCAGCCACACCGAGTCCGGTCCGGCGATGGCCACCCGGTGGCCGTCGGAGCGGCGCATCCACGGGATGATCGAGCCGTAGTCGAAGCGCAGGCGCAGCATGCTGCGTACGGTGACCCGCCCGCTGACGCCCTCCACGATCCGTACGACGTCGGGGGCGCGGTCGCGCTGCGGCATCAGGTCGGTCACCCGCACGGTGCCCTCGGCGGTGTCCCACTCGGTGTCGAGGACCAGGGTGTCGGGCCGGTAGGCGCGGCGGGTGCACATGCCCGCGCCCTTCGGCGCGATCCGCCAGTGGCCGTTCTCCTCGTCGCCGAGGAGCCTGGCGAAGCAGGCGCCGGAGTCGAAGCGGGGCAGACACAGCCAGTCGATCGAGCCGTCCCGGCCGACCAGGGCCGCGGTCTGCTCGTCCCCGATGACGGCGTAGTCCTCGATGCGCTCGTTCACAGCATGCGGTTTCCCGGGGGCTCGCGCGGCCAATCAGGTGGTGCGCCGGGGGAGTGACGGCCGTCCCGCAGGACCGGTGCCGTCACACGGTGGCCGGTTCGCTCTCCTCCGGCGCCGGCTCGGCGGCCGCCTCTTCCCGGTCCCGGATCTCGCGCCGGACCAGGAACCACCAGCCCACCGGGACGCCCGCGGCGAACAGCCACCACTGGAGCATGTACGCGTAGTTCAGCGGGGCGTCCTCGCTGCCCGGGTCGGAGATCTGCTCCGGGGTGCCGCCCCTGGCCGCGGGCGCCGTCTGCTCGACGTAGCCGCCGAGCACCTTCGCGCCGAGCCGCCGCGCCTCCTCGGCGCTGCTGATCAGCATGATCTGCCGGTCCGGCAGTCCCTTGATGTTCTTGATGCCGCTCGCCGAGGTCGTCTCGTCGGCCTCCAGCCGCCCGGTGACGGTGAGCCGGCCCGCGGGCGGCGCGGGGATCTCGGGGAAGTCGGTCTGCACGCCGTTCGCCGGGATCCAGCCCCGGTTGACCAGCAGCACCCGGCCGTCGGTCAGGACGAACGGGGTCAGGACGTGGAAGCCGACCTCGCCGTCGGAGTTCGTCCGGCGCCGGACCACCACCTCCCGGGAGGTGTCGAAGGCGCCGGTCGCGGTGACCGTGCGGTACTTCTCGGCACGGGTCACGGAGTGACCCGGGGAAGTGAGCCGTTCCACCGGGACGGGCTCGGCGTGCAGGGCCCGGGAGACGAGGTCGTTGCGTGCGGTGCGCTCCTGGTACCGGTGCTGCTGCCAGAAGCCCAGCTTGATCATCGTCGGGATCAGCGCGATCGCGATGATGGTGAGGATCACCCACTGGCGGGTCAGCAGGAAACGGTAGCGGTGCACCCCACGACGGTACATCCGGGCCGTGGGGTGCATTCGGGCGGGTACCGGGTCACACCCGGTCCACCACCCCCGTCTTCCCCTCCGCCCGGGCGCAGTGCGCGCCGCAGAACCAGCGGCCCTCGACCTCCACGCCCTGCCCGATGATCTGCACCCGGCAGTGCTCGCAGATCGGGGCCATGCGGTGGATCGCGCAGGAGAAACAGTCGAACACGTGCACGGCACCCTGTGCGTGCACCTCGAAGGTCATTCCGTAGTTGTTGCCGCAGACTTCACATGTCGCCATGGGGCACAGCGTGAGCCGTGGCCGGTCCCCGGGCGAGCGGGCGCGGGGCGAGTCGCGCGCCAATCACCCGTCCGTACGGTCATCCGTCGGCGGGCTCGACGTCCCGCAGCAGCTGTCCGAACGCTGCCTCGTCGACCACCGGCGTCCCGAACTGCCGCGCCTTGACCACCTTCGAGGTGCCCGAGCCCGGGTCGTTGGTGACCAGCAGGCTGGTCAGCCGGGACAGGCTCGTCGCCACGTGCAGCCCGGCCTCGGTCGCCCGGTCCTCCAGCAGCTCCCGCTCGGTGGAGGTGTCCCCGGAGAACGCCACCCGCATGCCCTGTTTGAGGCGTCTGCCCGCTTCGTAGCGGCCGGGGTTGGGGTGGGGGCAGGCGGGCCGCTTCCGGGACGGGCGCCAACCGCCGTAGCCCTGGCCGCCGTAGCCACCGCCCGCCTGCCGGCCGATCCTGGGGGTGTCCGACCACTCCGTCAGCGGACGGCACTCCAGCAGCGGAAGCCGTACGTCACCCGCCGCCGCGGCCCGCAGACTGGGCCGGAACGCCTCGGCGAGCACCCGAGCGTCGTCCAGCGCGTGGTGCGCCCGCTGCTGGACCACCCCGAAGTGCGCGGCCAGCGACTCCAGCTTGAAGTTGGGCAGCGGCAGCCCCAGCTCCTTCGACAGCGCGATGGTGCACAGCCGCTGACGCACCGGGGCCTCGCGCCGCGCGCGTGCGTACTCGCGCGCGATCATCTGCCAGTCGAAGACCGCGTTGTGCGCGACGAGCACCCGGCCGTCGAGGCGGGCCGCGAACTCCTCCGCCACCTCCCCGAACAGCGGCGCCCCCTCGAGCACCTCGCTCGTCAGGCCGTGTATCCAGACCGGTCCCGGATCGCGCTCCGGGTTGACCAGCGTGTACCAGTGGTCCTCGACCTCGCCGCGCGCGTCCAGCCGGTACACGGCCGCGGAGATGATCCGGTCGTCCCGGGCCAGGCCGGTGGTCTCCACGTCAACGACCGCGTATCCCTTCGGATACGCGGCCGGCCACGGCGTGGCGGAGGACACTGCGGTCGCACGGTCTTCGAGCATGGTCAATGAGGATACGGGCCACGACCGACAGCGCCGTCCCCCAGGTCCGGCGGCGGCGTCCCGGGCCCGTCCTCCTGCTCGGCGGCCGCACACGCGTGCGTGCGCGAACCCGTGCCGGACGTGCGGCAGTTCCCGCGGCCGTGCCCGAACTCGGCGCGCCGGCCCCGCAGTCCGCCGGAGCGCGGCGGCACGCTCACGGCGGGACGCCGGCGCGGGCGCGGCTGTGCGATTCTCCCTGCTGTGACGGAACCAACCCATGACGAGACGCACGGCGGCGCGCTGGGTTCGCGCCTGAACTGGCTGCGGGCGGCCGTCCTCGGCGCGAACGACGGCATCGTGTCCACCGCCGGACTCGTCGTCGGCGTGGCCGGCGCGACCGACTCCCGGGCCGCCCTGCTCACCGCGGGCCTGGCCGGCCTGCTCGCCGGGTCCATGTCGATGGCGGCCGGGGAGTACGTGTCGGTGTCCACCCAGCGGGACTCGGAGAAGGCCGCGCTGGCCCAGGAACGGCGGGAGCTGCGCGAGCGGCCGGCCGCGGAACTGGATGAGCTGACCCGGATGCTCGAGGAGCGCGGGCTGTCCCGCGAGGTCGCCCGGGAGGCCGCCGGGCAGCTCACCGAGCGGGACGCACTGAGGGCGCACGCGCGCGTGGAACTGGGCATCGACCCGGACGAACTCACCAACCCCTGGCACGCGGCCTGGGCGAGCTTCCTGGCCTTCACCGTGGGCGCCCTGCTGCCGCTGCTGGCGATCGTCCTGCCGCCGGCCGGCCGGCGGCTCCCGGTCACCGTGCTCTCCGTGCTGGCCGCGCTCGTGCTCACCGGCTGGAGCAGCGCCCGGCTCGGCGCCGCCGCGCCCGGCCGCGCGGTGCTGCGCAACGCGGCGGGCGGCGCCCTCGCGATGGGGGTGACGTACCTGGCCGGGACGCTGCTGGGCGCGGCGGGGGCGTAGCCGGCCGGCGAGCGGACCCGGGGCCCGCCCGCGCGGCCCGCCGCCGCCAGGACGTACCGTGAGGTGCGCTCGACCACCCCCCGGGCGCACCGCACGACATCCCGCACGAGAAGGACCCTCGCCATGCGCGCCACCACCATCCACGCCCCGTACGACATGCGCGTGGAGGACGTCCCCGAACCCGTGGTGCAGCTGCCCACCGACGCCGTGGTGCGGGTGCTGCGCGCCTGTATCTGCGGCAGCGACCTGTGGGCCTACCGCGGCGAGGCGGCCCGGCAGTCGGGGCAGCGCATCGGCCACGAGTTCCTCGGCGTCGTCGAGGAGACCGGCTCCGAGGTGTCCGCCGTCCGGCGCGGCGACCTGGTGGTCGCCCCCTTCATGTGGTCCGACGGCGTCTGCGACTACTGCCGCGAGGGCCTGACGACCTCCTGCGAGCACGGCGGCTTCTGGGGCTCCGTCGGTTACGACGGCGGCCAGGGCGAGGCCGTGCGCGTGCCGTTCGCCGACGGCACCCTCGTGCGGCTGCCCAAGGAAGCCGCCTCCGACGAGCATCTGCTGTCCGCCCTGCTGACCCTCTCCGACGTGCTCGGCACCGGCCACCACGCGGCCCTCGGCGCGGGCGCCCGCCCGGGCGCCACGGTCGCCGTGGTCGGCGACGGCGCCGTCGGCCTGTGCGCCGTGCTGGCCGCCAAGCGGCTCGGTGCCGAGCGGATCATCGCGCTCGGCCGGCACGAGGTCCGCACCGACATCGCCCGCCGCTTCGGCGCCACCGACGTCGTCGCCGAGCGCGGCGACGCGGCCGTGGAAGCCGTGCGCGAGCTGACCCGGGGCCGGGGCGCGCACGCCGTGGTCGAGGCGGTCGGCACCGAGCAGTCCATGCGGACGGCCGTGAACATCACCCGCGACGGCGGCGCCATCGGCTTCGTCGGCGTGCCGCACGGCAGCGGCACCGGACTGGACCTCGGCGTCATGTTCGACCGGAACATCGCCCTGCGCGGCGGAGTCGCCCCGGTCCGCGCCTACATCCCCGACCTGCTGCCCGACGTCCTCGACGGCACCATCGACCCCTCCCCGGTGTTCGACCTGACCGTCGGCATCGAGGGCGTCCCGGACGGCTACAAGGCGATGGACGAGCGCACCGCCCTCAAGGTGCTCGTCACCAACGGCTAGCGCCCGGCCGGAAGCCGGCTACGACCAGCGGATCGGCAGCGGCAGAGCCGTGAGCAGACCCGAGACCACGACCACGGCGCCCAGGGCGGTCACCTCGGCCCGCGCCGGGGTGTACGCGGTCAGCGGGTCCGCCGCGCGGCTCAGCCGGATCCGCGCCCACAGGGCGAACCCGGCGACGACGGCGACCAGGATCACCTTGGCCAGCAGGGCGCGCCCGTACGCCGTCGTCGTGAGCTGGTCCAGGACCGTCGCCGCCGGCATGCGGCGCAGCGAGCTCCACACACCGGTCGCGGTGAGGGCGGCGAGCAGTACGGCCGCCACGCGCGCGTACAGTCCCAGCAGCCGGGGCCCGGCCGCGTCGCCGCGCCAGCGCCGCAGGGTCCGCAGCGCGTGGAGCAGCCCGCCCGCCCACAGTGACGCGCAGGTCAGGTGAACCAGTGTCAGGCCGGAGCCGGTCAGCGGGCTCTGCTCGGTCGGGGGGTGCGCGCGCAGCGCCTCCGCGACCAGCACCGCGGCCAGCGGCCACACCTGGGCCGCCGGCCGCCGGGCGAGCGCGCACAGCCCCGCCAGCAGGAAGGCGTTGACCTCCAGCAGCGCCAGCCTGCCGTCGCGGGAGTCGTACAGACCGCCGACGTCGATCTGACCCGGGCCGTGCGGGATCAGATTGCCCGCGGAGACCACCGCGGCCAGCGCCAGCGCCGCGACGAGGCCGGCGGCGTTCGCGGCCGGCGCCCAGCTGCGCGGCAGTCCGGCGGGGGCACCGGGCAGCCGCCGGGCGAGCCGGAGCACGAACAGCTCGCCCAGCGGGACGCACAGGGCGGCGAACAGCACCCCGCGCAGCAGCGCGATGCCGCCCGCCCCGGGCGCGGCGGCCTCCCCGGTGCCGTGCAGCGCGGCGGACGGCCCGAACAGCGGGATCAGCGCCGCCAGGGCCACCAGCACCAGCACGGCCACGGCCCGGCCGGCGCCGGACCCGTGCGCCGCGCCGTCCGCTTCGGCGGCCCCGGCGGCCGGTCGTATCGGGGTCACCCCGCGATCCTCGCCAGCCGGCCGGGGACCGGGCAAGTCCGGGAGGGCGGCCGGTGCCGCGCCGTCTCGCCGGTGCGTACGTTTCCGGCCGCCCCAGGGCTCATTCCCAGCGTGCGGGGTCCGACCCCCAGGGCACCGGGGGCCGTGCCCAGCCGGCCGGGCCGCCCGTGAAGGACACCGGTGGCAGGGCGTGCCGCAGCCGCCCGAGCCGGCTGCCGGTCTCCACCAGCCAGGCGTCCGGGCCCTCGTACCCGGCACCGCCGCCGGCACGGGCGGGAGGCATCCCGTCCGTCAGCCAGTGCGCGGTACGGGCGAGCGCCAGCCGGACCAGCCGGCCGCCGCCGTCGTACGACCGCTCGGTCAGCGCCCGCAGCACGGCCGCCGCCAGCAGGTACCCGGTGCCGTGGTCCAGGGCCTGCGCGGGCAGCGCGCCGGGCCGCTCGGCCGATCCCTCGGTCACCGCGATGCCGGTCACGGCCTGCACCAGGCTGTCGAAGCCGCGCCGCCCGCCCCAGGGCCCGTACGCGCCCCACGCCGACACCTGCGCCACCACCAGCCCGGGGTGCCGCTCCGCCAGCGCCTCGGGGGAGAGTCCGAACCGGTCCAGGGTCCCGGGCCGGTAGCCGGTCACGACGACGTCCGCGGCGGCCAGCAGCTCCTCCAGGGTGTCCCGGCCGGTGGTGAGGTCGAGGGTGGCCGAGCGCTTGCCGAAGCCCGTGTCGGCGTGCTGGTCGGGGAGTTCGGGCGAGCGCGGGGGGTCCAGACGCAGTACGTCCGCGCCGAGCAGCGCGAGCGTGCGGGTGGCGACCGGGCCGGCCAGCACCCGGGTCAGATCCAGGACGCGCAGCCCGGCGGCGGGCAGCAGCCGGGCCGCGGCCGGGTCCAGGGGGGACGGCACGCGCGCGGGGGACGTGTCCAGCCGCTCGCGTTCGACCAGCGGCCGGGCGGCCACCTCGGCGGCCTGTCCGTGCTCCGCCCACTCCCGCGGGGTGCGCAGGGCCACGGCGAGACCGCCGGCGCGGTGGACCGTGTCCTCCACCTCCGGGGCGGACCGTTCGGCGATCCGCGCCGCCGCCTCCGCCACCGGTACGTCCTCGGGCAGGTCCAGGGCGCGCAGCAACCGGGCGCGGTGGTGCGGGTAGTTGGCGTGGGTGCGTACCCAGCCGTCGGCGGTCCGCCAGAACCGGGACAGCGGCGCGAAGGCGACCGGGGCCCGGCCGTCCACCCGCAGCAGCCGCTCGCTGTGGAAAGCGGCGGCGACCGCGCCGTCGTCCACCTCGGCGCCCGGCACCCGGCCGAGTCCGGCCCGCCGCGCCCCCAGCTCGGCGGCGGCCAGCGCGCACGCGCCGACGCACGCGCGCGCCAGCCGGCTCACCGGCAGCCGTGCCGGCAGCGTTCCGGCACGCTCGACGACCGACACACGGGGCACCAGGGCGGGGTCACCGCCCAGCGCGGTCCAGGCGAACTCGATTTCCGTCATGACTGCACTATGCAGTATTGATTCAATCAACCTTGAGGTCTTGAGGTCTTGAGGTCTTGAGGCCTTGAGGCCTTGAGGTCTTGAGGCCTGGACCGCGGGCCGGGCGGGTGCCGCCGGAATCCCTCCGGCGGCACCCGAGCTCGGGGACGGGTCAGTTCACCGCGCGCAGCGCGTTGACGACCCCGGATCCGTAGAACCCGTTGACGCGATTGTTGCCGACACAGGTCGCGTCCACGACCCCGTCGCCGTCCCCGTCGTACGGGCCGGCCGGGCAACCCGGGTTGTCCGCCTGTGCCTTGAGCAGCGCCTGGAGCTGGGCCGGGGTGGCATGCCGGTGCGTGGACTTCAGCAGCGCGGCCACGGCGGCCACGTGCGGGGACGCCATCGAGGTGCCCTGGAGGAAGCCGTACTGGTTGTTCGGCAGCGTGGACAGGATGCGGCCGTTCTTCGACGGCGTGTCCGGGATCTGGTACTTGTCACCGCCCGGCCCGGCCACGTCGACCACGCCCCGGCCGTAGCTGGAGTAGTACGACTTGGCGCCCTTGACGCCCACCGCGCTGACGGTGACCACGCCGGGCAGCTGGGTCGGGATGTCGAAGCACTTGTGCGGGTCGACCGTCCGGGTGGTGGCGGTCGAGTCGTCCGGGCTGGAGTCGTCCACGATCGCGTCGGAGTCGAGGTCGTCGTTGGAGTTGCCCGCCGAGGCCACGTTGAGCGTGCCCTTGCGCTGCGCGTACAGCTGGGCCCGGTTGACCGCGTCGACGATGGCCCGCTGGTCGGGGTCGTCCATGCAGTTGTACAGCCACGGGTCCACGTAGTAGCTGTTGTTGGTGACCTCGATGCCGTGGTCCGCGGCGAAGACGAAGGCGCAGACCACGCTCTCCGGGTAGAACAGCGAGGTCGAGTCCGGCTGGGACACCGTGATGCTCGCGACCTTCACCCCGGGCGCCACGCCCGCCACGCCTATGCCGTTGCGGGCCGCGGCTATCTCGCCCGCGACGTGCGTGCCGTGGTAGTGGTCGGCGTCCGCCGGCCGCCAGGCGCCGTACGTCGTGTCCGCCTTGCCGCTCACGCAGTTCGCCGACTGCGAGGCGGAGAAGTTCGGGGCGATGTCCGGGTGGGTGTCGTCGACGCCGGTGTCGATCACACCGACGGTCACGTTCCCGCTGCCCGGGTTGATCGTCGCGGCCTTGTCGGCGCCGATCGACCGCAGGTCCCACTGGTCGGCCTCGAGGGGCTCCTCGCCCGCCGCCGCGCCCTGGGCGACCTTCGCGGCCTCCGCCTTCGACAGGACCTGGACAGCGCCCTCGTCCGTCGTCCCCGCCGCGCTCAGCGGGGCGGTACGCGTGGCGCCCGCGGACTGCACGCCGCGCACCGCCCGCATCCGCTCGCCGAAGTCCGCCTTCGCGGAGTGCGCGACGATCACCCCGATCCGGGCGTAACTCGCCACGACGGTGCCGCCGTTGCGCGAGATCGCCCGCTCCACCGACTCGATCGTGCGGTGGTCCGTCCTGGTGTTGACCACGTACGCCAGGGCCGGGCCGTCCGCCGCCCGTGCCGTAGTGGCCACCTCGGTCGCCGCCGAGGCCGCCGCCGGCAGGAAGCCGAGCGAGGCGGTCAGTGAGAGCACGACCGGCACGGCGAGTGCCAGTCGGCGTCTGGAGCGCAGATGAACCATGGGATCTCCACATCATCCGGATACGGAACGGCCCGAGACACAGGTGGTGCTCGGGCGCGTACATGACGGGTGGTGCAGGCCGAAGCTATCTCCCCGATCTGATCTCCGAAAGAGGCAGGCCGACTTGAACCGGTCCGCGCGCGGCGCCGTGACCGTGGACGGAGGGCCCGTCACGACCGTGGGCCCCCACCGGAAACACGTTCCGGAGTCGTCCGACGACTGCCGGTAACGTGACGTCCTGTCCGTGTGAGGTCGACGCAGCGCATGTCCGACGCGAGGAGAGCCCGTGGCCACCGAGACACCGCCACCCGCGAAACCGCAAGCCCACCTTCCCTCCACCGAGGAGTTCGTCGAGGTCCAGCAGAGCGCGGAATTCGCTGAGTTGCGCCGCGCCAACCGCTCCTTCGCGTTCCCCCTGACCCTCGCCTTCATCACCTGGTACCTGCTGTACGTGCTGCTGTCCTGCTACGCGGGCGGCTTCATGGGCACCAAGGTGGCCGGCAACATCAACGTGGCCCTCGTCCTGGGCGTCGCGCAGTTCCTCACCACGTTCCTCATCGCCTGGTGGTACGCGCGGCACGCCGCCGCCAAGCTCGACCCGCGGGCCGAGGCCATCAAGTCCCGGATGGAGGGCGGAGCATGAGCCCCGCACAGCACACCCTGCTCGCCGCCGGCGAGGCCAGTGAGCACCGGACGCTGATCATCACCCTGTTCGCGGTGTTCGTCGCCGCGACCCTCGTGATCACCGTCTGGGCCGGCCGGCAGACCAGGGACGCCGCCGACTTCTACGCCGGCGGGCGGCAGTTCACCGGCTTCCAGAACGGCCTGGCCGTCTCCGGCGACTACATGTCCGCCGCGTCCTTCCTCGGCATCGCCGGCGCCATCGCCCTCTTCGGCTACGACGGCTTCCTGTACTCCATCGGCTTCCTGGTCGCCTGGCTGGTCGCCCTCCTCCTGGTCGCCGAGCCGCTGCGCAACTCCGGCCGCTACACGATGGGCGACGTCCTCGCCTACCGGATGCGCCAGCGGCCCGTCCGTACCGCGGCCGGCGTCTCCACCATCGTCGTGTCGATCTTCTACCTGCTCGCCCAGATGGCCGGCGCCGGCGTACTCGTGTCGCTGCTGCTCGGCATCACCAGCGACGGCGGCAAGATCGGCATCGTCGCCCTGGTCGGCGTCCTGATGATCGTGTACGTCACCATCGGCGGCATGAAGGGCACCACCTGGGTCCAGATGGTCAAGGCGGTGCTGCTGATCATCGGCGCCCTGCTGCTGACCTTCCTCGTCCTGCTGAAGTTCCACTTCAACATCTCCGACCTGCTCGGCAAGGCCGCCGACAACAGCGCCAAGGGTTCGGCGTTCCTGGAGCCCGGCCTGAAGTACGGCGGCACCGGCACCACCAAGCTGGACTTCATCTCCCTCGGCATCGCCCTGGTCCTGGGCACCGCGGGCCTGCCGCACATCCTGATCCGTTTCTACACGGTGCCGACCGCCAAGGCCGCCCGTAAGTCCGTCATCTGGGCGATCGGCCTGATCGGCGCCTTCTACCTGATGACCCTCGCCCTCGGCTTCGGCGCGGCCGCGCTGATCAAACCGGACGAGATCATCGCCTCCAACAAGGCGGGCAACACCGCCGCCCCGCTCCTCGCCCTGCACCTGGGCGGTGTGGACTCCAACTGGGGCGCGATCCTGCTCGCCACCATCTCGGCCGTCGCCTTCGCCACCATCCTCGCGGTGGTCGCCGGTCTCACCCTGGCCTCGTCGTCCTCCTTCGCCCACGACATCTACGCCAACGTCATCAAGAGGGGGCAGGCCACCGAGAAGCAGGAACTGGGCGCGGCCCGCTGGGCCACCGTCGGCATCGGCGCCGTCTCCATCCTGCTCGGCGCCATGGCCCGCGACCTGAACGTGGCCGGCCTGGTCGCCCTCGCCTTCGCGGTCGCCGCCTCCGCCAACCTGCCGACCATCCTCTACAGCCTGTTCTGGAAGCGGTTCACCACCTCGGGCGCCCTGTGGTCGATCTACGGCGGCCTGGTCACCGCGGTCGGCCTCGTGTTGTTCTCGCCGGTGGTGTCCGGCAAACCGACCTCGATGTTCCCGGACGCCGACTTCCACTGGTTCCCGCTGGAGAACCCGGGCATCATCTCGATCCCGGTCGGCTTCCTGCTGGGCGCCGTGGGCACCCTGCTCTCCAAGGAGGTCCCGGACGCCGGGAAGTACGCGGAGCTGGAGGTGCGGTCCCTGACCGGCACGGGAGCGCACTGACCTTCGTGACGACGGCCGCGTCGTACCGGATCGTACGGTCCTACGACGCGGCCTCGCCGTGCCTCGTGGGATCCGGCCACCACCGTTGTCGGTGCTCTCACGTAGGCTCGCAAGTGACGGAGAACATTGATGCGGTACCGAGGGAGGGGGCCCACGTGCTCATCGACACCTACGGCCGAGTCGCCACCGACCTTCGGGTCTCACTGACCGACCGGTGCAATCTGCGCTGCACCTACTGCATGCCCGAGGAGGGCCTGCAGTGGCTGGCCAAGCCCGACCTGCTCACGGACGACGAGATCGTCCGCCTCATCGACATCGCGGTCCGCCTGCTCGGCATCGAGGAGGTCCGCTTCACCGGCGGCGAGCCGCTGCTGCGCCCCGGCCTGACCGGCATCGTCGAGCGCGTCGCGGCCCTGGAGCCCCGGCCCCAGATGTCCCTCACCACCAACGGCATCGGTCTCAGGCGCACCGCGTCCGCCCTGAAGGCGGCGGGCCTGGACCGGGTCAACGTCTCCCTGGACACCCTCCGCCCGGACGTCTTCAAGACCCTCACCCGGCGCGACCGCCACCGGGACGTCCTGGAGGGCCTGCAGGCCGCCCGCGAGGCGGGCCTCGACCCGGTCAAGGTCAACTCGGTCCTGATGCCGGGGCTGAACGCCGACGAGGCCCCGGACCTGCTGGCCTGGGCGGTGGAGCACGACTACGAGTTGCGCTTCATCGAGCAGATGCCCCTCGACGCCCAGCACGGCTGGAAACGCGAGGGCATGGTCACCGCAGGGGACATCCTGGCCTCCCTGCGCACTCGCTTCGACCTCACCCCCGAGGGCGCCGACGAGCGCGGCTCGGCACCGGCGGAGCGCTGGCTGGTCGACGGCGGCCCGCACCGCGTGGGGGTGATCGCCTCGGTCACCCGCCCGTTCTGCGCGGCCTGCGACCGCACCCGCCTCACGGCCGACGGCCAGATACGGACCTGCCTGTTCGCCACCGAGGAGACCGACCTGCGAGCGGCCCTGCGCTCCGGCGCCCCCGACGAGGAGATCGCCCGCCGCTGGCGCCTGGCGATGTGGGGCAAGAAGGCCGGAGCGGGCCTCGACGACCCCTCGTTCGTACAGCCGGACCGCCCGATGTCGGCGATCGGCGGCTAGGGGTGACAGTAGGGACGACAGACCCTAGGAGCCCTCGGGTGCCTTCCAGTCCTGGAACCGCACCACGTCCTTGAGGAACCCGCGGACTCCGAGGAACTGCGAGAGATGCTCGCGGTGCTCCTCGCAGGCGAGCCACGTCTTGCGCCGCTCCGGCGTGTGGATCTTCGGGTTGTTCCAGGCAAGTACCCACACGGCGGCGGCACGGCAGTCCTTGGCGGAGCAGATGGGGGTCTCGTCACTCACAGGTTCGTCAGGTTCCGTCTCACAGAGCCCCCGTAAACAAGGCGACGCCGAGCAGCCACGGGGGGAGCTGCCCGGCGTCGGTCCGTCGCTCCGACGGGGGATGCGGAGCGCGTACGCAGTATGTCATGGGTCACCCTGCGTCCGGCACTGAACCGCACGATTGAATTGAGCTTTTCTTGAGCTTGGCGGCGAGCCCGGCCCACCGCCCCACATCCCCCGTGGTCAGGCCCGTTCCGGTCGCTCACCGGGCTCCCGCGCCCCCGGCTCGGCCGACGCGTCCTCCGGTACGGACTGCGCCCGCGCGCGCTCGTCCTCCGCGCGCGGCGGCGTGATCATCGGCCGCGTCGGGGCCGTGACGAAGGTCGAGGGAAGGGTGGGCGGCCGCTCCCGGCCGGCGTTCGCGATCACCACCGCGATGTAGGGGAGCACCGCGCCGATCACCAGCGCCACGATGGCGACGTACCGTTCGACGTTCCACAGGGTCGCCGCGAGGATCACCGAGGCGGTCCGGATCGTCATCGAGATGACGTACCGCCGCTGCCGGCCCCGTACGTCCTCGGCCAGACCGGTCCGGGCGCCGGTGATCCGGAACACCTGGACGTTGCCGCCGTGCTGCTTCCGCGTCACATTCCACCATCCGCCCGCATCGGACTCCCATGGCCCGCAACCTTCGCCCGCGCACAGGCACGAGCCGTGCGGAACATCTCCACGTTACGCCGCGCCACCACCGCCCACGAGACCGGGTCGCCGCCCGCCCGCGCGGACGCCGTCGGCCGGGCCACGTACAGGCGTACCCGACATGCGCCGAACGGCCCACACACGGAGACTTGCCGTAGTGCTCACGCCGATCGGTACGAGGAGGCAGCCATGGGCTGGTTGTGGGCGATCATCGTGGGGTTCGTGCTGGGCCTCATCGCCAAGGCGGTCATCCCGGGCAAGCAGCACAGCCCCCTGTGGCTGACCACCATCGGCGGCATCCTCGGCGCGATAGCGGGCAACGCGATCGCGAGCGCCCTCGGCGTCGCGGAGACCAAGGGCATCGACTGGAGCCGGCACGCCTTCCAGCTCATCGCCGCGATCATCATCGTCGCCCTGATCGACGCCCTCTACATGGCGACGCTCGGCAAGCGGAAACAGCAGCAGCGCGTCTGACAGCGGACACACCGAAGGGCGGCCCCCCGGCATCGGGAGCCGCCCTTCGGCATGTCTCACGCGGGCTTGACCTCGACCGCGGCCAGGTTCTTCTTGCCCCGGCGCAGCACCAGCCAGCGCCCGTGCAGCAGGTCCTCCCGGGCGGGAACCGCGTCCTCCGCGGTGACCTTCGCGTTGTTCACGTAGGCGCCGCCCTCCTTGACCGTCCGGCGGGCGGCCGACTTGCTGGCGACCAGCCCGACCTCGGCGAACAGATCGACCACCGGACCCAGCTCGGTGACCTGGATGTGCGGCACCTCGGACAGCGCCGCCGCCAGCGTCCTGTCGTCCAGCTCCGCCAGCTCGCCCTGGCCGAAGAGGGCCTTGGACGCGGCGATCACGGCGGCCGTCTGACCGGCGCCGTGCACCAGCGTCGTCAGCTCCTCGGCGAGCGCGCGCTGCGCGGCACGGGCCTGCGGGCGCTCCTCGGTCTGCCGCTCCAGCTCCTCCAGCTCGTCCCGGGACCTGAAGGACAGGATCCGCATGTACCGCGAGATGTCACGGTCGTCCACGTTCAGCCAGAACTGGTAGAACGCGTACGGCGTCGTCATCTCCGGGTCGAGCCAGACGGCGCCGCCCTCGGTCTTGCCGAACTTGGTGCCGTCCGCCTTGGTCATCAGCGGGGTGGCCAGGGCGTGCACGTCCGCCTCCGGCTCCAGCCGGTGGATCAGGTCGAGGCCGGCCGTGAGGTTGCCCCACTGGTCGCTGCCGCCCTGCTGGAGCCTGCAGCCGTACCGCCGGTACAGCTGCAGGAAGTCCATGCCCTGCAGGATCTGGTAGCTGAACTCGGTGTAGCTGATGCCCTGGTCGGACTCCAGGCGGCGGGCCACGGAGTCCTTCGTCAGCATCTTGTTGACCCGGAAGTGCTTGCCGATGTCCCGCAGGAACTCGATCGCGGAGAGGCCCTGCGTCCAGTCGAGGTTGTTCACCATGACCGCCGCGTTCTCGCCCTCGAAGGACAGGAACGGCTCGATCTGGCCGCGCAGCCGGCCCACCCAGCCGGCCACCGTCTCCGGGTCGTTCAGCGTGCGCTCGGCGGTCGGGCGCGGGTCCCCGATCAGGCCCGTCGCACCGCCGACCAGCGCCAGCGGCCGGTGCCCGGCCTGCTGGAGCCGGCGCACGGTGAGCACCTGAACCAGATGCCCCACGTGCAGCGACGGCGCCGTCGGGTCGAAGCCGCAATAGAACGTGACGGGACCGTCCGCGAGCGCCTTGCGCAAGGCGTCCTCGTCGGTGGACAGGGCGAACAGCCCACGCCACTTCAGCTCGTCGACGATGTCCGTCACGGTTCTCGTGTCTCCTTGAAGATCTTCGGGCAGTCGGGTGACAGCCGACTACGAGGTTATACGCCCTGACTGACAGAGCTCATATTGAAATCGGGGATCCGCAGCGCGGGCATCGCGGCCCGGGTGAACCAGTCGCTCCACTCGCGGGGCAGCGTCTTCTCGGTGCGCCCGGCCTCCGTGGCCCTGCCCAGCAGGTCCACCGGCGACTCGTTGAACCGGAAGTTGTTCACCTCTCCGGTGACCTCGCCGTTCTCCACGAGGTAGACGCCGTCCCGGGTCAGACCGGTGAGCAGCAGCGTCGCCGGGTCCACCTCGCGGATGTACCACAGGCAGGTCAGCAGCAGCCCGCGCTCGGTGTCCGCGACCATCTCCTCCAGGGAACGGTCCTGCCCGCCGTCGAGGATCAGGTTGCCGAGCGCCGGGGCGACCGGCAGCCCGGTCAGGCCCGCGCTGTGCCGGGTCGTGGTCAGGTTCCGCAGGACGCCCCCGCCGACCCAGTCGGTGGCGCGCACCGGCAGCCCGTTGTCGAACACCGACTGGTCACCGCCGGAGGAGTGGGCGACCACGAACGGCGCGCACTCCAGGCCCGGCTCGTGCGGGTCGCTGCGCAGCGTCAGCGGCAGCCCGCTCAGCTTCTCGCCGACCCGGGTGCCGCCGCCCGGCTTGGAGAACACCGTCCGGCCCTCCGCCGCGTCCCGGCCCGAGGCCGACCAGAGCTGGTAGATCAGCAGGTCCGCGACCGCGGTCGGCGGCAGCAGCGTCTCGTAGCGGCCCGCGGGCAGCTCCACGCGCCGCTCGGCCCAGCCGAGGCGTACGGCCAGCTCGGCGTCGAGTGCGCCCGGGTCGACGTCCTTGAAGTCACGTGTCGACCGGCCCGCCCACGCCGAGCGGGTACGGTCCGGCGACTTGGCGTTCATCTCCAGCGTGCCGGCGGGCTGGTCGTGCCGCAGCCGCAGCCCGGTGGAGGTGCCCAGGTAGGTCGACACCAGCTCGTGGTTGGCGAAGCCGTACAGCTCCCGGCCGCCCGCACGCGCGCGTGCGAAGGACTCGCCGAGCGCCGGGGCGAAGTCCGCGAACACCGCGGACGAGGTCTCGGCGGGCGCGTCGGTGAAGTCGGGGGACGCGGGCACATCGCCGACGAGCGGCTGCGCGTCCTCGGCGGGCCCGGCACCGCGCGCGGCGGCCTCGGCGGCCCGCACCAGCGGCTCCAGCTCCGCGGTCGTCACCGCCGACCGGGACACGACACCTGCCGCGGTGCCCTCCTTGCCGTCCACGGTCGCGATCACCGTGAGCGTACGGCCCCGCGTCACACCGTTCGTGGTGAGCGCGTTCCCCGCCCAGCGCAGGTTCGCGGACGACTGCTCGTCGGCGATGACCACGCAGCCGTCGGCCCGGGACAGCGCGAGCGCCTGCTCGACGACCTCGTGCGGCTTGTTGGTACGGGCGCTCATCGACCGGCCTCCTGGGTGGTGTTCAGAATGTTGACGCCCCGGAACAGGGCGGAGGGGCACCCGTGGGACACGGCGGCCACCTGGCCCGGCTGGGCCTTGCCGCAGTTGAAGGCACCGCCCAGGACATAGGTCTGCGGGCCGCCCACGGCGGCCATCGACCCCCAGAAGTCGGTGGTCGTCGCCTGGTAGGCGACGTCCTTCAGCTGCCCGGTGATCCGGCCGTTCTCGATCCGGAAGAAGCGCTGCCCGGTGAACTGGAAGTTGTAGCGCTGCATGTCGATCGACCAGGACCGGTCACCGACCACGTAGATGCCCCGGTCGACGCCCCCGATCAGGTCCTCGGTGGACATCCCCGCGGGATCCGGCCGCAGCGACACGTTGGCCATGCGCTGCACCGGCACGTGCCCCGGCGAGTCGGCGAACGCGCACCCGTTGGACCGCTCGGACCCGGTCAGCCGCGCGATCCGCCGGTCGAGCTGGTAGCCCACCAGCGTGCCGTCCTTCACCAGGTCCCAGGACTGCGCCTCGACGCCCTCGTCGTCGTACCCGACGGTCGCGAGGCCGTGCTCGGCGGTGCGGTCTCCGGTGACGTTCATCAGCTCGGAGCCGTACCTGAGCTTGCCGAGCTGGTCGAAGGTGGCGAAGGAGGTGCCGGCGTAGGCGGCCTCGTAGCCGAGGGCGCGGTCCAGCTCGGTGGCGTGCCCGATGGACTCGTGGATGGTCAGCCACAGGTTGGACGGGTCGACGACCAGGTCGTACACGCCTGCCTCCACGCTGGGCGCCCGCATCTTCTCCGCCAGCAGCTCCGGCATCCGCTCCAGCTCGGTGTCCCAGTCCCAGCCGGTGCCCGTCAGGTACTCCCAGCCCCGGCCCACCGGCGGCGCGATGGTCCGCATGGAGTCGAACTCACCGCTCGACTCGTCCACCGACACCGCCGTCAGCTGCGGATGCAGCCGCACCCGCTGCTGGGTCGTCACGGTGCCGGCCGTGTCAGCGTAGAACTTGTTCTCGTGCACGGTGAGCAGCGAGGCGTCCACGTGGTTCACGCCGTTCGCCGCCAGCAGCCGCGCGCTCCACTGCGCCAGCAGCCCGGCCTTCTCCTCGTCGGGTACCGAGAACGGGTCGATCTCGTACGACGAGACCCACGTCCGGTCCGCGTGCACCGGCTCGTCCGCCAGCTCCACCCGCTCGTCGGACCCGGCCGCCCTGATCACCTGCGCGGAGAGCTTCGCCATCGCCACCGCCTGGGAGGCGACCTTCGCGGCCGCGTCCAGGGTCAGGTCCACTCCGGACGCGAAGCCCCACGTACCGCCGTGCACGACCCGGACCGCGTAGCCGAGGTCGGTGGTGTCCGACGATCCCGCGGGCCTGGCGTCCCGCAGCCGCCAGGACGCGCTGCGCACCCGCTCGAACCGGAAGTCCGCATGCTCGGCCCCCAGCGCACGCGCGCGTGCCAGCGCGGCGTCGGCCAGGGCCCTCAGCGGCAGCGCCGTGAAGGCTTCGTCGATGGAATGAGGCACGGAGGTCTCCCTGCTGTCGTGGCCTGTCGGTCCGATCATGTCGTGACAGCGGCCCGGCGGACCACAGGTTTCGCCGTGCGCACCGGTGCTTTCTGTAGGGACCCGACAGTGACGCACTTCAGCCACTGTCGGTGCCCGCTTGCCCACGGAAGGGGCGGTACCGATAGGTTTTCGATGAAGCCGCCTGTCATCGAGGTGTTCGGGCGGGTGCCGTACCGCATCAGACCGCTATCGAAAGGGTGATCCGTTGAGCCGCTCGGTTCTCGTCACCGGAGGCAACCGGGGCATCGGCCTCGCCATCGCCCGCGCATTCGCCGACGCCGGCGACCAGGTCGCGATCACGTACCGCTCGGGTGAGCCGCCCGCCGGCTTCCTCGCCGTCAAGTGCGACATCACCGACCCCGAGCAGGTGGAGCAGGCCTACAAGGAGATCGAGGAGCAGCACGGTCCGGTCGAGGTCCTGATCGCCAACGCCGGCGTCACCAAGGACCAGCTCCTGATGCGCATGTCCGAGGAGGACTTCACCTCGGTCATCGACACCAACCTCACCGGCACCTTCCGCGTCGTCAAGCGCGCCAACCGCGGCATGCTGCGGGCCCGCAAGGGCCGTGTCGTCCTGATCTCCTCGGTGGTCGGCCTGCTCGGCTCGGCGGGGCAGGCGAACTACGCCGCCTCCAAGGCCGCCCTGGTCGGCTTCGCGCGCTCCCTCGCCCGTGAGCTGGGCTCGCGCAACCTCACCTTCAACGTCGTCGCGCCCGGCTTCGTCGACACCGACATGACCAAGGTGCTCACCGACGAGCAGCGCAAGGACATCGTGTCCCAGGTGCCGCTCGGCCGGTACGCGCAGCCGGAGGAGATCGCCGCGACGGTGCGGTTCCTCGCCTCGGACGACGCCTCGTACATCACTGGAGCCGTCATTCCCGTTGACGGCGGACTGGGAATGGGTCACTGATCACCATGAGCGGAATTCTCGAGGGCAAGCGCATCCTGGTCACGGGTGTGCTGATGGAGTCCTCCATCGCCTTCCACGTCGCCAAGCTCGCCCAGGAGCAGGGCGCCGAGATCATCCTGACCGCGTTCCCGCGGCCCACGCTGACCGAGCGCATCGCCAAGAAGCTGCCGAAGCCGGCCAAGGTCATCGAGCTGGACGTGACCAACGAGGAGCACCTCGGACGGCTGGCCGACGTGGTCGGCGAGGAGCTGGGCGGCCTGGACGGCATCGTCCACTCCATCGGCTTCGCCCCGCAGGACGCCCTCGGCGGCAACTTCCTGAACACGCCGTTCGAGTCGGTCTCCACCGCCATGCACGTCTCGGCGTTCTCCCTGAAGTCGCTGACCACGGCCTGCCTGCCGCTGATGCAGAACGGCGGCTCGGTCGTCGGCCTCACCTTCGACGCGCAGTACGCCTGGCCGCAGTACGACTGGATGGGCCCGGCCAAGGCCGCGCTCGAGGCGACCAGCCGCTACATGGCGCGCGACCTGGGCAAGCAGAACATCCGCTGCAACCTGATCTCGGCCGGCCCCATCGGCTCCATGGCCGCCAAGTCCATCCCGGGCTTCGGTGACCTGGCCGCCGTGTGGGACACCCGCTCCCCGCTGGAGTGGGACCTCAAGGACCCGGAGCCGGCCGGCAAGGGCGTCGTCGCCCTGCTGAGCGACTGGTTCCCGAAGACCACCGGCGAGATCATCCACGTGGACGGCGGCCTGCACGCCATCGGCGCCTGAGCCGCGCACGGCACACGGTGACCCGCGTACGGCGCGGGTGAGCCCCGTAAGCCACCGACGCCCCGTTCCCCGCAGCGCGCGGGGAGCGGGGCGTCACTCGTTCGGCGTACCCGGCCGGGCGGGGCGGCGAGCCGGCGGCGCACCCTGGAGGCAGCGTTCACCTCGCGCATCCCTCCGCAGCCCGGCCGAGGAGGTCCCCTTGTGCGCCTGTCCCGCAGCCTGGCCCCGGTGACCGTGGCCGCCGCCCTCGTGTTCTGCCTGCCGTACGCCGCGATGTGCCACGCGCGCGTGAGCGACGGCAAGCCGCCCGCGCCGAAGCTGTTCGGCGCCGCGTGCCGTACGGCCGTCACCGGCTCGCACGTGGTCGCCCACTGCCACAACCCCTACGTCGACACCGACCGCGTGCGCCTGCACATCGAGTGCGCCCGCTGGTGGGACATCGACACCGACAGCGCGCCCGTGAACACCGACGCCGCCATGACGGTACGGCTGACCGGCCGCTGCTGGAAGGAGGTCCGCTCGGTGTGGATCAGCCACCAGAAGGCGCGCTGAACCTGTCCGGACGGCACAGGAACGGATAGCTCGCGGCCTCCTCGGCCGCCGCCTGCGCGTCACCCGCGCGGATCGCGTCCACCAGGCGGGCGTGGTCCATGTGCGTCTCCGGCGTGAGGCCCGCGCCGACGTCGGCGCGCAGCCAGTCGCGTAGCACCTCGCCCAGGTCGGCGTACATCGCCGTCATGACGTCGTTGTGGGAGGCCGCCACCACGGCCAGGTGGAAGGTCGCGTCGGCGGTCACGAAGGCCTCGGCCTCGCCCGCCTCCCAGGCCTCCTCGCGCCGCACCAGCAGCGCGTCGAGCTGCTTGAGGTCCTTCTCGGTGCGCCGCTCGGCGGCCAGCCGCGCCGCCGCCGACTCCAGCGTCGAGCGCAGCTCCGCGATGTGCCGCGGATCGGCCCCCGCGAAGCGGCGGTGCATCACGCCGGCCAGCTCGCTCGTCGCCGCGACATAGGTGCCCGAGCCCTGCCGGATGTCCAGCAGACCGTTGTGCGCGAGCGCCCGCACGGCCTCGCGGACGGTGTTACGGGCGACGCCGAGCTGCTCCACCAGTTCCGGTTCGGTCGGGATGCGCGATCCCACCGGCCACTCGCCGGAGGCGATCTGCGCGCGCAGCTCGGCGATGACCTGCTCGGAGAGCGCCGAACGGCGCGGGTGGCTCAGAGGCATGGCACACCTTCGCACGGGATTCCCGGCCGGGGCCGCCGGGGGAGTGGACAACCAATCATCCCATGATTCTATGATGTGTGGCATGGCCAGTGAGGAAACGCGGATCGCGGACACCCGTACGGAGATGCCTTCGACCGAACGCGGCGTGAGCACAGCGCCGGGCATCCGTCCGACGGCACCCGCGCACGCGTGGGCGACCCGGCTGGTCGTCGTCGGCATCGTGCTGACCGCGCTCAACCTCCGCCCCGCCATCACCAGCCTCGGCGCGCTGCTGGAGGAGGTCCGCGACGGCCTCGGCATGAGCGGCAGCGTGGCCGGACTGCTCACCTCCGTGCCCCCGCTCTGCTTCGCCGTCTTCGGCGTCACCGCGCCCCGCCTGGCCCGCCGCTTCGGACCGGCCGCCGTGGTGTGCGCCGGCATGGCCGCCATCACCGCGGGCCTGCTGATACGCCCGTACGCCGGCGGCACGGCCGGCTTCCTCGCGGCCAGCGCGCTCGCCCTGATGGGCATCGCCGTCAGCAACGTGCTGATGCCGGTCATCGTCAAGCGCTGGTTCCCCGACCGCGTCGGCTCCATGACCGGCCTGTACTCGATGGCCCTCGCCCTCGGCACCTCCACCGCCGCGGCGGTGACCGTGCCGCTGACCGGTGCGCTGGGCGGCGGCTGGCAGTCCGGGCTCGCCGTGTGGGCGGGGCTCGCGGCCGCCGCCGTACTGCCCTGGCTGCCGCTGGTGCGCAGCCGGGGCGCGGCCCCCGCGCCGGAGCCGGTGCGCACCGCGCCGGACGGGCGGGCGGCCCCGCTGCGCATCACCCGCAGCCGCACCGCCTGGGCGCTCGCGGTCTTCTTCGGGCTCCAGGCCACCGCCGCCTACATCACGATGGGCTGGATGGCGCAGATCTTCCGGGACGCCGGTGTCCCGGCCGGCACGGCGGGACTCCTCCTCGCCGTCACCATGGTGATGGGCGTCCCCCTGGCCTTCGTGATCCCGCGGCTCGCCACCCGGCTGCCCCACCAGGGGCCGATCGTGCTGGCCCTGGGCGTGTGCGGCCTCGTCGGATACGCCGGCCTGTACCTGGCGCCGGCCGGCGGCGCCTGGGCCTGGGCCGTGCTGCTCGGCATCGCCAACTGCGCTTTCCCGCTCGCGCTGACGATGGTCGGCATGCGCGCCAGGACCGGTGCCGGCGTCGCCCAGCTCTCCGCGTTCGCGCAGAGCACCGGCTACCTGATCTCCATCCCCGGCCCGCTGCTGGTCGGCGTGCTCTACCAGCACAGCGGCGGCTGGGGCCTGCCGATCGCCCTGATGGCGGGCCTGATGCTGCCCCAGATGGCGGTGGGCGTCCTCGCGGGCCGCGACCGCACGGTGGAGGACGAGGCGGGCCGGGCCTGAGCGCGCCCCCCGCCACCGCCCGCCGACGGGATCCGCCGGCACCGGCCGCCGGCGGGACCGGCCGGCACCCCGGCCGGTCCGTTCCGGACGAAGGGTGCGAGACTGGGCGCATGGAGCCCGTGCTCGACCCGAACCCCAAGAACGGCCAGAAGAAGCTGCTGCTCGTCTTCGGCTCGTTCCTCGCCATCTTCGTGATCATCGGCATCATCGCGACGATCGCCTCGCCCTGACCCGGCCCGCGCCTGCCCTGAGGGTGGGGCTGTCCCCACCATCCCCTAGGGGGACAGGGTCAGGGTCAAGTGGGTGGGTCACCGGATGGGCCGGCGGCCCCGCACTCCGTAGCTTCGAGACATGACCGCGGCAGGCGGCCAGAACCACTCGAGGATTCCACGGAGGCGACCATGCCGGTCCGTACGCACACCCGGCCCCACCCGGCGACCACGGGCGGCGTCGACATCCGGCTGCCCTGGTGGGCTCTCGCCCTGCCCGCTCTCGCCTTCGCCGTACTGCTGGCGCTGATACTGAACCCGTCCGACGCCCACGCGGCGGGCGCCGACCCGGCGATCACGCAGCTCCTCGAACGCGCGCAGCGGCTCCTCGCCCGCTGACGGAGCCTTCATCCGCGGTGATTCCCCATGTCAACTCCCTGCGCCGGGTGGCCTGTTTCATGCGAAGCTGGGACCCATGAGCGTCGCAGAACCCCGCAGGATCATCATCTTCCGGCATGCGAAAGCCGACTGGCCCCAGGTGCCCGACCATGAGCGCCCCCTCGCCGAGCGGGGCCGCACGGACGCAGCGGTAGCCGGACGCAAGCTGGCCGACACCGGTTACACCTTCGACCTTGCCCTGTGCTCCACCGCCGTCCGGACCCGCGAGACCTGGAAGCTCGCCGTCCATGAACTCGCGCACCGGCCGAAAACCGTCTACGAGGAGCGGGTCTACGAGGCCTCTCCCGGCGAGCTGATCGCCGCGCTCAACGAGGTCCCGGACGACGCGCAGAACGTGATCCTCATCGGCCACAACCCGGGCGTGCACGGGCTGGCCGAGGTCCTGGCCGGCGAGTCCGGGGGCGACGCCCGCAAGCGGATGGAACGCCGCGGCTTCCCGGCCGCCGCCTTCGTGGTGCTGACTTTCGACGGCGGCTGGAAGAGCCTGGAACCGGGCACGGCCACGATGGTGGACTACTGGGCGCCCTCCGAGTGACACCGCACTCAGCGGAAGGGCCCGGCACCGCGACGGTGCCGGGCCCTCCTCACGTCCGGAGCCGTCCGGAGCGCGAACCGTCCGGACCGGCGGCTCAGCCCTCGTCGTGCGTGTCCGCCGCCTCGACCTCTTCGCGGGTGACACCCAGCAGATAGAGCACGGTGTCGAGGAAGGGGAAGTTCACCGCCGTGTGCGCGGCCTCGCGGACCACCGGCTTGGCGTTGAAGGCGACGCCCAGCCCGGCCGCGTTCAGCATGTCCAGATCGTTGGCGCCGTCGCCGATCGCCACCGTCTGCGACAGCGGCACCCCGGCCTCGGCGGCGAACCGGCGCAGCAGCCGTGCCTTGCCCGCACGGTCCACGATCTCCCCGGTGACCCGCCCGGTCAGCTTGCCGTCGACGATCTCCAGCGTGTTGGCCTGGGCGAAGTCCAGCCCCAGCCGCTCCTTCAGATCGTCCGTGACCTGCGTGAAGCCGCCGGAGACCACACCGACCTGGTAGCCGAGCCGCTTCAGGGTGCGGATGAGCGTGCGGGCGCCCGGTGTCAGCCGTACCTCGTTGCGCACCTTCTCCACCACCGAGGCGTCCAGCCCCGCCAGCAGCGCCACGCGCGCGTGCAGCGACTGCTCGAAGTCCAGCTCCCCGCGCATCGCCGCCGCCGTCACCTCGGCGACCTTGTCCTCGCAGCCCGCGTGCGCGGCGAACAGCTCGATGACCTCGTCCTGGATGAGGGTGGAGTCCACGTCCATGACCACCAGCCGCTGGGCCCGCCGGTGCAGGCCCGCCGAGACCACGGCGACATCGACACCCAGTGCCGCCGCGTCCGAGGCCAGGGCCGTGCGCAGCGGCTCGGTCTCCACCCCGGAGACGGCGAACTCCACCGCGGTCACGGGGTACTTGGCGAGCCGGAAGATACGGTCGATGTTGCCGCCGGTCTTCGCGATGCGGGCGGCGATGGCCGCCGTCGACTCGGCCGTGAGCGGATGGCCGAGCACCGTCACCAGAGAGCGCCCGAGCCCGCGCGGCCGGTTGTCGCCACGCCCGGAGATGATCTCCGCCTGCATCTTCATCGACTCGGCCCAGCTGTGCACGGTGGACCGCAGATCGCCCTCGAGCCCGGCCGGCGGCTGGGTGACCAGCGCGCACAGCACCAGGCGGCCCCGGGTGACGACCTGCTCGATGTCGACCACGTCGACATGGAAGGCGGCAAGGGTGTCGAAGAGGCCGGCCGTGATGCCCGGCCTGTCCTTACCGAAGATCTTGACGAGGAGAGTGGGGACCTCGGAGGTCTGCGAAGCGCTCATGGTGTCACCACCGTATCCGGCACCCAGTGCCTTCCGCCCGTGCGGTCCGCCTGACGGACACGGAACAACAGGTGTCCACCGGATGTCCCGCACCTGGCCCGCCGCGGTCGTCCCGGCACCCGCGTCCGCCCGTCACCTCCCGGTCCTCGGACGCGGTGGCGGCGGGGGAGGCGGCGGTGGCGTGCCGTCGTCGGGGCCGTCCGGCGGCCGATGCGGCGGGCGGGCCCCCGGACGGCCCCGGGGCGGGGCCGGGTCCAGCCGGCGGGAGATGGTCGGGGCGCCGTACATGTCGTCCCCGGGCGAGGGCGGCCGCGCGTCCTCGGGCTCCGCGCGCACCTCCTCCGGCACCCGGAGATAGGGGTTCGTGCCGGGGTTCGGCGGCCGGTACGGCCTGCCCGGCGCATAGGGTCCGGCACCACCGCCGGGCGCGGGCCGCCCGCCGCGGTCGCCGGAAGCGAAGTGCCCGGCCTGCCCGTAGCCGTCGCCGGGCGCGGTAGGCCCGGACCGTCCATGGCCGTCGCCGTACCCCGCTCGCGCGCCGTGCCCCGGCCCCGCGCCGCCCGCCGTGACCGCCCCGTCCCGCGCAGGCCCCGCCACCCGGGTGCCCGCGGCCCCCAGCGCCCGGGCGAGCAGCGCCCCCACCGCGCCGGCCCCCGCACCCCATACGGCACCCAGGAGCAGCGCCATGCCCGTCCGGCCGTGCAGTTCGATGCCCGCGCCGAACGCGTCGAAGCCCAGCACGGACAGCGAGGCGTCCACCGAGACGTCCGTCAGCCAGGCGAGGAACGGCCAGGCGAGCGCGGTCACGGTCCCGAGCCGCAGGGCGCAGCGCCCCACGAAGCCCGCCGTGCCCCTCCCGCCCGGCACCGGCGTGCGCACCGCGGTCAGCACCCCCGCCAGCAGCATCGCCATGGCGGCCGCCACCGCGAGCAGCCAAACCCGGCCGTCCAGCCCGGCCAGCCGGTCCAGGGTGACGGGCTGGTCCCGCGACGCGCTCAGCAGCCGGTCCAGCGGGTGGGGGAGCACGCCGCCCAGGGCGCCGGTGGCCCGGCCGTCCCAGGGGACGAAGAGGCCGAGCGGGATGCCGAGAAACACCCCGTTCGGCGCGCCGAGCAGGGCCGCGCCGGCGATCCGCCCGGGGTGGTCGTCGCCGGTCGCCGCGTACGCCGCCGCGGCGAGCCCGGCGGCCACGGCCAGCAGCAGCACGGTGACCAGCGCCGAGACGGCCGGCCGTACCACCCGGTGCACGGCGTCCCAGCCGGGCGGCAGGGGAGCGCGGCGGGAGGCCAGCAGCGCGATCAGCAGGACGCCGGCGGACCAGCCGAGCCCGCCGAGCAAGGTGGGCGCGGTGTCCACGGTGAAGCCGACGGCCGCCTTGGCGTGGATCAGGTCACCGATCCGGTCCGGGAGCAGCCCGCCGATGTCGCCGAGGTCCCCGAGGCCGGGGATCCCGGTGCCGCCCTTGCCGCCCCCGCCGGGCAGTTCGCCGAGGCCGAGCGAGCCGCCGTCGACGGGGACGACGCCGTGCCCGATCCGGGCGAGCCCGCCCAGCATCGCCACGAAGAGGGCGACCACCGTGCCCGCGCGCGCGAGGAGTTCGGACGGCGCGATCACAACTCCCGCCGTGCGCAGGGACCGCAGGAAGAACCACGACAGCAGCAGGGCGCCGGTCAGGCTCACACCGAGTGGCGTGATCTCGACGGCGGTGTGCACCTCGGCGCCCTTGAGTCCGAAGGCGGACACGTCCGCCGACGGGGAGACCGAACCACCCGCCCCGAGAGCCACAACGGCCGCCGTCAGCGGGCCCAGTGAGCCCGCCGCGTCCGCCCGGAGCAGGTGCAGCCCCAGCGCGGCCGTGGCCGTCATCCCCGCCAACGCCCAGCTCACCGCGGCGACCGCGGACAGCAGGATGTCCGCCCACGGCAGCGGCTTGCCCGGCCGTGCGGTCCCGGCACCCGTGGCAGCACTCATGGCAGACCCCCCGATCCGCTGCGCGGCACCGCTGCCGCGCTTGTCCCCCTCGCGGGGGATTACCACTCTCCGGCCGGGTTTCAACCCCGTCAACGGGGCGAGTTGAAGCGTGTGCCGGCCCGCGTCGCAAGGCCCGGGTTTCGGTCATGGGGCCGAGCCTGAAATAGTTCCCCACGATGTTCGACATCCCTAGACTCCCTGTGATGGGGGAAATTCGGGGGACAACTCAGTGGGGCATGGAGTGCCGGAACTCGTACTGGAAACAAACGGACGGACCTGGACGCTCGAGCCGTCCAGGCCCTACACCCTCGGCCGCGATCCGCAGGGTGACATCGTCTTCGACGACGCCAGGGTCTCCTGGCGTCACGCCACGGTCAGCTTCGACGGCCGCAGTTGGGTCATCGAGGACCACGGCAGCACCAACGGCACGTTCGTGCGGGGCCAGCGGATCCATCAGATGGAGATCGGCCCCGGTTCGGCGGTGCACCTCGGCAACGCGACCGACGGACCGCGGCTGAACCTGTCCGGCGCCGCGGCCGCGGTCGCCCAGCCCCAGCAGCAGGCGCAGTCCGCGCCGTACGCCGCTCAGGGCGCGGGGCCCGGCTGGGCCCAGCCGCAGGCACCGCAGCCGCAGGCCCCGCAGCAGGGGGTGCCGCACCAGGCCGCCGCGCACCAGCAGGCGCCGCGGGCCGACTGGCAGCAGTCGGGGGCGTCGCCGGCGTTCCCGCAGCAGCAGGGCGGTCCGGACGGGAACCCGGTGCAGAAGACGCCCGGTGGCGTGGCGGGGGCGCCGCCGGTCTACGGCGACCGCAGCCCGACCACGTTCCACCAGTTCGCCGTCGGCCGCGTGATGCGCATCGGCCGTGCCCTGGAGAACGAGCTGGTCGTCTCCGACCTGCAGGTCTCCCGGCACCACGCCGAGTTCCACTCGACGCCCGACGGCCGCTTCGAGATCCGCGACCTGGGCTCGCACAACGGCACCTACGTCAACGGCCAGCCGATCGCCAAGGGCGGTTCGGCGCTGCTCGGCCCGAACGACATCGTCGGTGTCGGCCACTCCACCTTCCGTATCGTCGGCGACCGGCTCGAGGAGTTCGTCGACACCGGTGAGGTCTCCTTCTCCGCACGCCATCTGACCGTCACGGTCGACGGCGGCAAGCAGATCCTGAAGGACGTCTCCTTCGGCGTCCCGGAGAAGTCCCTGATCGCGGTCATCGGCCCGTCCGGCTCCGGCAAGTCGACGCTGCTGAAGGCGCTCACCGGCTACCGGCCCGCCAACCAGGGCGAGGTCCTGTACGACAACCGGAACCTGTACAAGCAGTTCGCCGAGCTGCGCCAGCGCATCGGTCTGGTCCCGCAGGACGACATCCTGCACAAGGAGCTGACCGTCAGGAAGGCCCTGAAGTACGCGGCCAAGCTGCGCTTCCCGGCCGACACCACGGCCGCCGAGCGCGACGCCCGCATCGACGAGGTGCTGCGCGAGCTCAAGCTGGACATCCATAAGGACAAGAAGGTCACCTCCCTCTCCGGCGGCCAGCGCAAGCGCGTCTCGGTCGCCCTGGAACTGCTGACCAAGCCCTCGCTGATCTTCCTGGACGAGCCGACCTCCGGCCTCGACCCGGGCATGGACCGCGATGTGATGCAGCTCCTGCGCGGTCTCGCCGACGACGGCCGTACGGTCCTGGTGGTCACCCACTCGGTTGCCGAGCTGGCGATCTGCGACAAGCTCCTGGTGATGGCGCCGGGCGGCGCGGTCGCCTACTTCGGGCCGCCGGAGGAGGCGCTGAACTTCTTCGGCTACGACAGCTGGGCCGACGTCTTCTCCGCCTTCGAGAACTACCGCGACTACGACTGGGCGGGCCGCTGGAAGGGCTCGCAGCACTACCAGATGTACGCCGCGGACATCGACGCGGTCGCCCCGCAGTCCGTACACATGCCGCCGCCGCAGGCCATCAGGCCGCCCAAGCCGCAGGGCTGGGGCTCCCAGCTGATGACCCTGATCCGGCGCTATGTGGCGGTCATAGCGTCCGACAAGGGGTTCCTGGCGCTCACGGTGATCCTGCCGGCGGTCCTCGGCGCGGTCAGCCTGCTGATCGACTCCGACAAGGGTCTGCTGGTCAACCCGGTCAATCCGCGCACCGGCGTCCCCGTTCCGAACGGCACGGCGACCACCGTCCTGCTGATCCTCGCGGTCGGCGCGTGCTTCGCGGGCGCCGCGAACTCCGTGCGTGAGCTGATCAAGGAACGGGTCATCTACGAAAGGGAGCGGGCGACCGGCCTGTCACGCTCGGCGTACCTGATGTCCAAGGTGGTCGTGCTCGGCGCCGTCACGGTGCTCCAGGGCCTGATGGTGGGCCTGATCGGCTTCTCCAGCCGCGAGATCCCCGATCAGGGGCTGGTGCTCGGCGGCTCGACGCTGTTCGAGCTGTGCCTGCCGATCATGGCGCTGGGCTTCACCTCGATGATGTTCGGCCTGGTGATCTCCTCGCTGGTGAAGACCGCCGAGAAGACCATGCCGCTGCTGGTGATGTTCGCGATCATCCAGGTCGTCTTCACCGGCTGCCTCTTCACCCTGCACGGCACGCTCGGTGTGAACGAGTTCTCGTACCTGATGCCGTCCCGCTGGGCGGTGGCCGCGGCCGGTGCCACGCTGGACTTCAACAAGATCGCCCCGAACACCGACGACCCGACCAGCACCGACCCGCTGTGGGACCACGCGGCCTCGGCCTGGGGCCTGAACATGTTCGCGCTGCTCGTGCTCGGTGTGATCTGCGGCTTCTTCGTCGCCCGCTTCCTGCGCCGGCACGAGCCGGAGGTCATGCGGAAGTGACCGCGGGCCGCGTGACGCGCGGCCGCACGACGCGAAGGGCGGCACCCCACCAGGGGTGCCGCCCTTCCGCGTAGTCAAAGAGGTCCGCGCCGGCCTCAGTACGCGCTGTTCACGTTGTCGATCGTGCCGTACTTGTCGGCCGCGTAGTTGGCGGCGGCGGTGATGTTGGCTACCGGGTCGTAGATGTTCCACGAGGTGCCGGCCACGTGGTACGCCTTGAAGGTCGGCGGGATGACCTGCAGCAGGCCCTTCGACGGGATGCCGTTGATGGCGTTGACGTCCCAGTCGTTGATGGCCATCGGGTTGCCGGAGGACTCCCGCATGATGTTCTTGTGCAGGCCGTGGTAGCTGCCCGGGATGCCCTTGGACTTCATGATGTCCAGGGACTGGCGGATCCAGCCGTCCAGGTTGTTCGAGTAGGTCTTGGCGGCGACCATCTGCATCGCGGGGCGCTGCGCGGAACGGCTCGCGGCCTTGTCGGCGCGCTCCTGCGCGGCCTTCTTGGCGGCGGCCTGCTTCTCCGCGGCGGCGTGCTGCTTGGCGGCGGCCTGCTTCTTGGCCTCGGCCTGCTGCTTGGCGACGGCGTCGAGCTTGGCGGTCTGGCCGGCGAGCCGGTCGGTGAGCGAGCCCTTGACGTCCTTGACCGGCGTGTCGGCGTAGTGCACCTGCTGCGTGGCCGCGGCGTCCGTGGTGACGGTCTGGGCGTTGCCGGGGACGGCCGTGAAGGCCAGGGCGGCGGCACCGAGGGCGCCGACACCGGCGATGGCGATCTTGTGCTGCTTGGTCAGCGTACGACTATAAGCACGATTGAGGATGTTCTTGGGCATAGCTTGAATGGACCTCTTCGATAGCGCGGAGGTCGCTCTCCTGCGTCCGCCGGGGGAATCGGTTCCTCCCGCACGAGGGCCGCGGCGGGAAACCGCGGCGCCGAGCGACGGAAGCAATTCTTAGCTGGCGCAAAATGCCCAGGCAAAGGTGTGACGTACGAAGCCGCATAGTGGATCAGGGAAGGGCAAAACGGGACAGACTGGGCCGTCTGTCCCGTTCACCTATGGGTGGTTTATCTCCTATGCCCCTTCGTACGTGACGTGGACCCTATGCGCGGGCTCACATCGGCGGCGCACAGGTCTCACCGCGAGTTGCCGTCGCAACGCTCTCAGTGAGTGGTTTCCGAGGGCAGGAGGAGGTGCACGTCACCGAACTCGTGCCACAGGTAGCGCCCGCGCAGCGCCTCCTCGTAGGCACGGCCCACCGCGGCCCGGCCGGCGACCGCCTCCAGCATCAGCAGATGCGAGGCCTCCGGCTCGTGCAGCCCGGTCAGCAGCCCCTCCACCGCGCGTACCCCGCGCTCGGGCGTGACCACCAGGTCGGTCCAGCCCCCGGCCGCCCGGACCACCCCGTCCGGACCGGCCGCCGACTCCACCGCCCGCACGGCCGTCGTCCCCACCGCCACGACCCGCCCGCCACCGGCCCTGGCGGCGTTGATCAGCCGTGCCGACGCCTCCGGAACGCGGTACCGCTCCGGATACGGCGGCTCGTGCGCCTCCGCCGAGGCCACCCCCGTGTGCAGCGTCACCGGCGCGAACTGCACCCCCCGGCTCACCAGCTCCACCACCAGCCGCTCCGTGAAGGGCCGCGCCGCGCTCGGCATCTCCGCGCTGCCCGCCCCGTCCGGCGCGGGCAGCGCGAACACCGTCTGGTACACCGACAGCGGCTGGTCCCGCTCCGTATAGGAGTAGCGAATGGGCCGCCCGTGCTCCCGGAGCACCCGGAGCACCTCCGCCCCGGCCGGCCGGGCCCACCGCAGCCGCTCGCCCCGCCCGCCCAGCGGCTCCTCCAGCACCAGCCGCGCCCCGCCGGGCAACCGCACCACTGCACCCGCGGGCACACCCGCGCGCACCCTCGCGGACCCGCCCGCACCCGTGGATACAGCCGCACGCGCGCGCGTGGTGCCGCGCCCGTCCGGTTCCCGCAGCTCCACCGCCCACCGGCCGTCGTCCCCGCAAGTGGAGAAGTGCACCACCACGCGCGTGTGCCCGATCCGCCCGTTCACCGCGGCGGCCAGCGTGGGCGAGGTGTTCACCACCAGCAGGTCCCCGGCCCGCAGCAGCGCCGGAAGCTCCCGGAAGGCGTGGTGCGCCACCTCGGTGCCGCGCGACACGAGCAGCCGTACGGCGTCCCGGTCCAGGCCGGGCCCGCGCTGCTCGGCCGGCACGCGCGCCGACAGCTCCTCGGGCACCGTCACCGCGGTGGTCATCGTGCCTCCAGCAGCGCCGGCGCGGAGTACCGCCCGCTCGCCGGACGGTCGTCCAGCAGCCGCAGGAAGACCGGCACCACGCGCGCGGGCGCGGGCCGCGGATCGTCGTCGTCCGGTACGGCCGCCGCGTACAGGTCCGTCGCCATGTCCCCGGGATCCACCGCCCACACCCGCAGGTCCGGCTCCTCCCGGCCGAGCACCGCCGCGAGCTGGTCGAGGGCCGCCTTCGAGGCGCCGTACCCGCCCCACGTCCCGTACGCCTCCACCGCCGCGTCCGAACTGACCGTGACCACCGTGCCCGCCGCCGACTCCCGCAGCAGCGGCAGCGCCTCCCGGACCAGGCCGAGCGCGGCGACGACGTTCACCTCCAGCGCCCGCCGCAGCCCCTCCGGGGGCAGCTCCGCCAGCCGCACCAGCGGCTGCGCACCCAGCGCACTCGCGTTGCTCACCACCAGGTCGACCCCGCCCAGCCCCCGCGCGGCGGCCACCAGCGCGGCCCGGTGCCCGGCGTCCGTGACGTCCCCGGGCACCGCGGTCACGCGCGTCCCGTACCCGGCGACCGCCTCCGCCGCCGCCTCGAGCGGCCCGGCGCCCCGGGCGTCCAGCACCAGGTCCCAGCCGCGCTCGGCCAGCCCCTCGGCGAGCGCCCGCCCCAGCCCCTTGGAGGCTCCCGTGATGATCGCTACCGGCATGACAACCGTCCCCTCGTCCCCCAGGGCGTCGGCGCCCCGGCCCGCCCCGCCGGGCGGTGACCACAACCTAGGAACGGCCGCCCCCGCACCGCCTCGGACGCGGGCACCAGAGCGGCGGGGTCCTTCGGCGTACGCCGCGCGTCCGGGCCGGTGGACCTACCCCCTTCGTCCTAGGGCCCGCGGAGGGGGCTCCGCCGACACCGGTCCGATCCGCGCCGCCGCACCCCGCCGGTACCGTGAGGACATGAGTCAAGGCCCCCGGTCCGGCCTCGCCGCGGTGAGTTCCGCGCTGCTGGCCATGAGCAGGCACCTCGAGGTGCGCGACGTCCTGAAGACGATCGTGGCCTCGGCCCGTGAGCTGCTCGACGCGCAGTACGCCGCCCTCGGTGTCCCCGACGACCACGGCGGCTTCGCCCAGTTCGTCGTCGACGGCGTCAGCGACGCCCAGTGGAAGGCCATCGGCCCGCTGCCCCGGCGGCACGGCATCCTCGCCGCCATGCTGGACGAGGCCCGGCCCGAGCGACTCGCCGACGTCCGCAAGGACCCCCGCTTCGAGGGCTGGCCCTCCGCCCACCCGGACATGTCCGACTTCCTCGGCCTGCCGATCAGGGACGGCGAGGAGGTCATCGGGGCCCTGTTCCTCGCGAACAAGCGCTGCCCCAAGCCCGAGGGCGGCTGCGGCTTCACCGAGGAGGACGAGGAACTGCTCGCCATCCTCGCCCAGCACGCCGCGATCGCCCTCACCAACGCCCGCCTGTACGAACGCAGTCGCGAGCTGACCATCGCCGAGGAGCGCTCCCGGCTCGCCCACGAACTGCACGACGCGGTCAGCCAGAAGCTCTTCTCCCTGCGCCTGACCGCCCAGGCGGCCGCCGCCCTGGTCGACCGCGATCCAGCCCGCGCCAAGGGCGAGTTGCACCAGGTCGCCGCCCTCGCCGCCGAGGCCACCGAGGAACTGCGCGCCGCCGTGGTGGAGTTGCGGCCTGCCGCGCTGGACGAGGACGGCCTGATCGCCACCCTGCGCACCCAGACACAGGTCCTCGACCGCGCCCACACCGCGCGCGTGAGCTTCGCGACGAACGGCTTCCGCGCCCTGCCCGCGGCCCAGGAGGAGGCGGTGCTTCGGGTCGCCCAGGAAGCCCTGCACAACGCTCTGCGCCACTCCGGCGCCGAGCACGTCCGGGTGACCGTGGACCGGCGCGGCGGCGGAGCCGTCCTGCGCGTCGCCGACGACGGCAGCGGCTTCGACCCCAAGGCGGTACGCCGGGCCGGACGCCATCTGGGACTGGTCTCGATGCGGGACCGGGCCGGCGGGGTCGGCGGCACCCTCACCGTGCACGCGGAGCCCGGCGGGGGCACCACGATCGAGCTGGAGGTACCCGGTGGCTGACCCGATCAGAGTGCTGCTCGTCGACGACCACCAGGTCGTCCGCCGCGGCCTGCGCACCTTCCTGGAGGTGCAGGACGACATCGAGGTCGTCGGCGAGGCCGCGGACGGCGCCGAGGGAGTCGCCCGCGCCGAGGAACTGCGGCCCGACGTCGTCCTCATGGACATCAAGATGCCGGGCCTGGACGGCATCGACGCCCTGCGCCGGCTCCGCGAACTCGACAACCCCGCGCGCGTGCTGATCGTCACCAGCTTCACCGAACAGCGCACCGTGGTACCGGCCCTGCGCGCGGGCGCCGCCGGGTACGTCTACAAGGACGTGGACCCCGACGCGCTCGCCGGCGCCATCCGGAGCGTGCACGCCGGCCACGTCCTGCTCCAGCCCGAGGTCGCCGACGCCCTGCTCTCCCAGGAAGTGGCCAACTCCGGTCAGGGCAGGGCGGGTTCA
Organism: Streptomyces sp. NPDC005706; assembly: GCF_040631045.1. NCBI lineage: Bacteria > Bacillati > Actinomycetota > Actinomycetes > Kitasatosporales > Streptomycetaceae > Streptomyces > Streptomyces sp. NPDC005706. Next base: position 85,701 of record NZ_JBEXYS010000031.1, read on the forward strand.
CTCACCGACCGGGAGCGGGAGGTGCTCGGCCTGATAGCCGACGGCCGCTCCAACCGGGAGATCGCCCGCGCCCTGGTGCTCTCCGAGAAGACGGTCAAGACACATGTGTCCAACATCCTCATGAAGCTCGACCTGGCCGACCGCACCCAGGCGGCCCTGTGGGCCGTGCGCCACGGCGTGGCCGGCTGAACCGCCCCGGCGCGTCGTTCGCCGCGACGCGGAAGGTTGCCTTCCGGGCTGAGATTCATACCGTCGTGGGAATGTCACCCGGATGGCCGTACCCTCCGACGGCCTCCGCCGTTCTCCAGTGCGTGCCGCGGCGATCGTCGCGGTGGACACTCAGGAGGGGTTGGACAGTGAAGAACCTGAAGAAGGCGGCGGCCGTGGCGATGGTGGCCGGGGGACTGGTGGCCGCGGGAGCGGGCATGGCCTCCGCCACGGACGGCGCCTGGGCCGGCGGTGCGGCCCAGGGCTCTCCAGGCGTCGCCTCGGGCAACGTCGTCCAGGCCCCGGTGCACGTCCCGGTGAACGCGGTCGGCAACAGCGTCAACGTCATCGGCCTGCTGAACCCGGCCTTCGGCAACCTCGGCATCAACCACTGAGGTCTGCCGGCGGTGACCGGCGGGCCTTCCGGGATCTTTCCCCCGGAAGGCCCGCCGGCCCGCCACGCCCCGAGCCCCAGGCCACCGGCCGGCTCAGCGGATGCCCCGCTCCCGCTCCTCCACCATGGAGTTGTACGCCGCCACCTGAGCCCGCCTGGCGGTCCGCTCCACCGGCCGCAGCGCCGCGCCCCGCGCCGCCATCTCCGACGCGCTCACCGCGCCCCCGTGCCCCTTGCCGTACGCCAGGGACACCAGCAGACCCACCCGCTGAGCCAGCTCGAGCACCCGCACCGCACGCGGCGGATACCCCGGCGCCAGCACCTCGCGGCCCCGCTCGGCCCGCGCCCGGTACGCGTCGATCGCCGCCTCCGCCACCGGCCCCGACCCGGCGACGTCCAGCTTCGACAGCACCTCGGTCGCCTCCCGCAGCGCCTCGGCCAGCTCCCGCTCGGCCTCACCCAGCGAGGGCACATCGGCGGGCGGCGCCTCCCGCACCGGCAGCACATGCCAGACCACCTCGACATGTACATCACCGTCCGGCCCGGCCGCGTGGACCTCCGGAACCAGTCCGACCGCCGCCCCGAAACAGAGCACCGCCTCCTCGGCCTCCAGCGCCCGCGCGTTGAAGTCCGGCGGCCCGCTCAGCCCCAGCGGATGACCGGGCGCGGGCAGCGCCACCCGCAGGCCGGTCGCCCCCAGACCCCGCAGCCGCCCCAGCGCGAGCGTGAGCCCGGCCGGCCCCGGGTCACCCGGCAGCCCCTGCACCCGGTGCACGGCGTCCTCGCCCACGATGGCGAGCGAGGCGTCATCCGGAGAGACAAGTCCGGCCAGAAGGGCGTTTCCCCAAGCGGCGAGGCGTCCTGAACGCGGTTCCGAAAGCATGCCCCCACCCTAAGGACCGGACCGATGGAATGGTGCGGGGCACTCGTGGCGTAGATTTCATAGGGGCTGCGCCCACCGGCGCGGCGGCCCGAGCCACAGGCGTACGCGACCAGCCGAGACCGGCCACACTGCAAGGGGAGACAACGCGCTCATGAGCGATGTTCTGGAGCTTCAGGACGTATCCGTGGTCCGTGAGGGCCGGGCTCTGGTGGACCAGGTCTCCTGGTCGGTGAAGGAGGGCGAGCGCTGGGTCATCCTCGGCCCCAACGGCGCCGGCAAGACCACCCTCCTGAACGTCGCCTCCAGCTACCTCTTCCCCAGCAAGGGCACCGCCACCATCCTCGGCGACACCCTCGGCAAGGTCGACGTCTTCGATCTGCGCCCCCGCATCGGCGTCGCCGGCATCGCCATGGCCGAGAAGCTCCCCAAGCGCCAGACCGTGCTCCAGACCGTGCTCACCGCCGCCTACGGCATGACGGCCGGCTGGCAGGAGGAGTACGACGAGGTCGACGAGCAGCGCGCCCGCGCCTTCCTCGACCGCCTCGGGATGAGCGACTACCTCGACCGCCGCTTCGGCACCCTCTCCGAGGGCGAGCGCAAGCGCACCCTGATCGCCCGCGCCCTGATGACCGACCCCGAGCTGCTCCTGCTCGACGAGCCCGCCGCCGGTCTCGACCTCGGCGGCCGCGAGGACCTGGTGCGCCGCCTCGGCCGGCTCGCCCGCGATCCCATCGCCCCCTCGATGATCATGGTCACGCACCACGTCGAGGAGATCGCCCCCGGCTTCACCCACGTCCTCATGATCCGCCAGGGCAAGGTCCTCGCCGCCGGCCCGATCGAACTCGAACTCACCTCCCGCAACCTCTCCCTCTGCTTCGGCCTCCCGCTCGTCGTCGAGCAGATCGGCGACCGCTGGACCGCCCAGGGCCTGCCCCTCTCCTGACGCCCGTCGCACCCCCGTTCGCGCCCTGTCCGCCGCCGGACCGGGGTCCTACCATGACCATGTGAACGACATCGACGCATGGGTGTGGTGGCTCGTCGGCGCGGCGGCGCTCGGAATCCCCCTCGTGGTCACCGCGATGCCGGAGTTCGGCATGTTCGCGGTCGGAGCGATCGCGGCGGCGGTCGTCGCCGGGCTCGGCTTCGGCGTGGTGATCCAGGTGCTCGCCTTCGTCGTCATCTCCGTCGCCCTGATCGCCGTGGTCCGCCCCATCGCGGCCCGGCACGGCAGACAGCGGCCCCAACTGGCCACCGGCGTCGACGCCCTGAAGGGAAAGCAGGCCGTCGTCCTGGAACGCGTCGACGGCTCCGGCGGCCGCATCAAACTCGCCGGAGAGATCTGGTCGGCCCGCTCGCTCGACACCGGCCGCGCCTACGACATCGGCCAGGAGGTGGACGTCGTGGACATCGAAGGAGCCACCGCGATCGTCATCTGAGCCGTCCTGCCCACGAGTTGGGCGACGGTCTGTCAGACTCGACCAGCAAGATCCTCAACGGCGACTGTCCGTTGAAGATGCCGAGGCGGAGAGGGGTACGGGGAACACGATGGAACCGGTCATCATCGTCCTGATCATTCTGGTGGTGTTGGTCTTCATCGCCCTGATCAAGACCATCCAGGTCATCCCACAGGCCAGCGCCGCCATCGTCGAGCGCTTCGGCCGCTACACGCGGACCCTGAACGCGGGCCTGAACATCGTGGTCCCGTTCATCGACACCATCCGCAACCGCATCGACCTGCGCGAACAGGTCGTCCCCTTCCCGCCCCAGCCGGTGATCACCCAGGACAACCTGGTCGTCAACATCGACACGGTCATCTACTACCAGGTGACCGACGCCCGGGCCGCCACCTACGAGGTCGCCAGCTACATCCAGGCCATCGAGCAGCTCACCGTCACCACCCTGCGCAACATCATCGGCGGCATGGACCTGGAACGCACGCTGACCTCCCGCGAGGAGATCAACGCGGCCCTGCGCGGCGTCCTCGACGAGGCCACCGGCAAGTGGGGCATCCGCGTCAACCGCGTGGAACTGAAGGCCATCGAACCGCCCACCTCCATCCAGGACTCGATGGAGAAGCAGATGCGCGCCGACCGTGACAAGCGCGCCGCGATCCTCACCGCCGAAGGCACGCGCCAGGCCGCCATCCTGACCGCCGAGGGCGAGAAGCAGTCCCAGATCCTGCGCGCCGAGGGTGAGGCCAAGGCCGCCGCGCTCCGCGCCGAGGGCGAGGCCCAGGCCGTCCGTACGGTCTTCGAGGCCATCCACGCCGGCGACCCCGACCAGAAGCTCCTCTCCTACCAGTACCTCCAGATGCTCCCGAAGATCGCCGAAGGCAACGCCAACAAGCTCTGGATCGTCCCCAGCGAGATCGGCGACGCCCTCAAGGGGCTGTCCGGCGCGATGGGCAACTTCGGCCCCCTGGGCGGCGGTCAGCCGGGCAACGGCGGCAACTCCGTCCCGCCCCAGAACAACGGCCCGCACGCGGAACGCCGCGAGAAGCCGTCGATCGACTGAGACCGCACAACGCAGCGACCCCGCGGCCCGTCAAGCGGGGTCGCGTCGATTCACGGCCGGCCGCGCGAGCACGCGTGAACAGGCCCTCAGGCGGCCTCCCCCACGAGCCACCCAGGAAGCGCCGCCATGTCCTCCTGCCCGAGGGCCAGGAGCATCGCATCGGCCGGCGTCGGCTCGAACGGCTCCCGCAGCAGCGCCATACCGGCCTCCTCCGGAGTCCGGTTCGCCTTGCGGTGATTGTCCTCCGCACACGCGGCCACCGTGTTCAGCCAGGTGTCCTGCCCGCCCTGCGCCCGCGGCAGCACATGGTCCACGGTCGTCGCCCTGCGCCCGCAGTAGGCGCACCGGTGCCGGTCCCGGACCAGCACCCCCCGCCTCGACCAGGGCGCTTGTCTTCGGAACGGCACCCGTACGTATCTGCAGAGCCTGATCACCCGGGGCGCGGCTATGTCGACATCGGCACCGCGCATGCGCAGTACGGGATGGGCCTGCTCGACGACGGCCTTGTCCTGCAGCACCAGAACAACGGCCCGATTCAAAGTCACCGTCGACAGCGGCTCGAAGCTCGCGTTCAGAACCAGCGTGTCACGCATCCAGCCCACCTCCCGTGCGCACCTGCCCACCACCCGGCGGGCTCGGATCAACTCTGTACGGGCGCGCCGAGATGGACAACGCAATAAAAAATGCCCGCCCCTGATCACTTCCAAGACCAGAGGCGGGCAAACGTTCAATGAACGCTTGGCTGAATCGGCGCGGTACGTCAGCCCTCGGCGGGCGTCTCGTACTCACCGATGAGCTGGGCACGCGCGATCGCGTGGAACCGCAGATTGAAACCGACGACCGCCGGAGAGACGTCCGAGTCCGGGCCGAGCTTCTCCTGGTCCACCGCGTACACCGTGAAGACGTACCGGTGCGGGCCGTCGCCCGGCGGCGGAGCGGCACCACCGAAGTCCTTGGTCCCGTAGTCGTTGCGGACGTGCACGGCACCCTCGGGCAGACCCTCGAACTTGCCGCTGCCCGCACCCGCCGGCAGCTCCGTCACGGAGGCCGGGATGTCGAACAGGACCCAGTGCCAGAACCCGCTGCCGGTCGGCGCGTCGGGGTCGTAGCAGGTCACGGCGAAGCTCTTGGTCTGAGGGGGGAAGCCCTCCCAGCGCAGCTGCGGCGAGGTGTTCCCCTCCGCCTGGACCTGGGCGCTCCCCAGCGTCGCACCCTCCTCGACGTCCTCACTCGTCACCGTGAACGACGGGACGGGCGGATGGAAGTCGTGGGGGAGCGGCCGCCGCTTGAGCTCGGTCACCTCGGTACCTCCTGATCGATTACTGGAATCAGCAGTTCCGAGCCTAGAACCAGTTCCGCTTGGAACCGACCTCGGACAGCCACTGATTGAGGTAGGCCGCCCAGTCGGTCCCGTGGTAGTCGTTCAGACCCACCTGGAAGGAACGGAAGGTGTCCGAGCCCTCGCTGAACAGACCCGGCTTCTTGTCCATCTCCAGGACGACGTCCATGGCGTGCTCGTCGGCCACGAAGCTGAGCTCCACCTGGTTCAGCCCCCGGTACTGCGCCGGCGGGAAGAACTCGATCTCCTGGTAGAACGGCAGCCGCTGCCGCGTACCCCGGATGTGACCGCGCTCCATGTCCGCGCTCTTGAAGCGGAAGCCGAGCTGGATGAAGGCGTCCAGGATCGCCTTCTGCGCCGGCATCGGGTGAACGTTGATCGGGTCGAGGTCACCCGAGTCCACCGCGCGGGCGATCTGCAGCTCGGTGGTCACACCGATGTTCATGCCGCGCAGCGACTGCCCGTCGATCATCGTGACCGGCGTCTCCCAGGGGATCTCGAGCCCGAACGGCACCGCGTGCACCGCCCCCGCCTGAAGCTCGAAGGCACCACCGAGCCGCACCTTGGTGAACTCGATGTCCTGCTTGTACTCCTGGTCGCCGCTCTCCACCTCGACCTTGGCCTGCAGTCCTACGGACAGACCCTCGATGTCCTGGTTCACGGACCCGCCCTGGATCCGCACCTCCCCCTGGACGACCCCGCCCGGTACCACGTTGACCTCGGTGAGCACCGTCTCGACCGAGGCCCCGCCGGCCCCGAGGCTCGCGAGCAGCTTCTTGAACGCCATGACTCTCCCTTTACGAAAGGACCCTCGCCCCGTACAAACGCGATCGGGCCACCGGCGGTTCCGGCCGGGCGGCTACCCGTCTGGGCTACCCTCGGAGGGCATGATCGCGCCCCCGGACCGTATGCCACTGCCCCGAGACTTCTTCGACCGCCCCGTACTCCAGGTCGCACCCGATCTGCTCGGCCGCATCCTGATCCGCACGACCCCCGACGGCCCGATCGCGGTACGCCTTACCGAGGTCGAGGCGTACGACGGCCCGAACACCCACGGCAAGTCACGTCGATCAGCATGAACGTCGAGAATCTCGCTCACTCCGCTGAAGAAGTCGCCCCCAAGTTGCTCGGTGCCGTTCTCACCCACGTGACCCGCGAGGGAACCGTGAGCATCACCATCACCGAGACCGAGGCGTACTCCGGTACGGCCGACCCGGCCTCCCACGCCTACCGCGGCAGGACATCCCGCAACGCCGTCATGTTCGGGCCCGCAGGACACATGTACGTCTACCGCTCTCACGGGCTCCACTGGTGCGCCAACATCGTCACCGGAACAGACGGCATCGCCTCGGCCGTCCTCATTCGGGCCGGCAGGGTGATCGAAGGGGAAGACCTGGCACGCAAGCGGCGAGGGGCGCAGGTCGAGACCCCACGCCTTGCGCGCGGTCCGGGGAACTTCTGCCAGGCGCTCGGTGTCACGGCAGAGCACAACGGCACAGACCTGCTGACGAGCGCCTCGGTCGCGCTGTCCGACGGCGAGCCGGTACCCGCCGCACTCATCCGGGTCGGTCCTCGGGTAGGCGTGAGCAAAGCCCACGACTGGCAGCACCGCTTCTACCTCGCCGGTGACCCAACAGTCTCGGCATACCGACTGAGCCCGAGAGCCAAGCCGTCCGCCGGAGCCTGAGCCGCTGCGCGCCTCGCTCGCTGCTTACCGGCCGTCCGCTCAGCCGGCGGCGGTCACGCATCGCTCACGGGTTCCGGAAGGTGATCCGGCAGTGGTCGGACTTGAACCCTCGCACTCCTCGACCTCGCGGCAGCAGCTCGACGAGTTCGCAGACCTGCGTCACGACCGTCCGTACGCAGTCGATCCGGTCGGGGTCTTCGAAGTCCAGCTCCTCCCACAGGTACTCGACGTCCCCCAGATCCACCCTCACCCACTTTGCTGCCAAATCTGCCAGCTCTGTCCGGATCTTCGCCAGGCCCTCATCACACCTGCCGATGCCTGCACGCATGGTCGATGCGTCAATGTCCCCTGCGGCGAACATCTCCGCCAGGGCGGTGCGTCTCTCGGATGTGGCCAGGGTTCCCTAAGGCATGCGGCACTGCACGAACCTCGGCTGCGGACCCGAGGGCAGGGCGAGCGCCGTGCTGCTGCGGGCCGGCGAGGTGGTCGAGGGCGCGGAGCCGGCACGCGAACGCCGGGTTTCGGCCCGGAACGACAAGGAACTGGCCAAGGGGCCGGCCCGCCTCGCCACGGCTCTGGGAGTGGACCGCGTCCTCGACGGCACGGACGCGTGTGCGGCCGGCGAGACGCCGCTGAGGATGCTGACCGGGACCCCGATCGCCTCCGACCAGGTACGAAGCGGTCCGCGCACCGGGGTCGCCGGGGAGGGCGGCAACGGCGACGTCCACCCCTGGCGGTTCTGGGTGGCCAACGACCCGACCGTGAGCCCTTATCGGGCTCACGTACCGAGGCGCCGCCGAAGTTGACTCCGCCCTGGAAGGTGCGTAATGTGGCCCGAGCCGCTGAACCGGGTACGGCGATCGCCTGCAGCCGGAGCGGCCAACCCACTACCTAGCTACAACCCCCGAACGGGGTCGATTCTGGTGCGCCCGCGTGCCCGAATTCGAACTCGTCGGACTCGATTATGAGTCGCCGGGAGAATCGGCTAACGTAGTGAATGTCGAAAGGCCGACGGGTGAAAATCCAAGGCCGGCCGACAAATCCCGCCGACAGGGAATCGGACGCCGAGAGGATCTGATAAAGTCGGAACCGCCGGAAAGGGAAACGCGAGAGCGGGAACCTGGAAAGCACCGAGGAAATCGGGTCGAGAAAAGATCTGATAGAGTCG
>NZ_JBEXYS010000032.1:0-89146 GCF_040631045.1 Streptomyces sp. NPDC005706
CGACTCACCGGCGAGAACACCATCTCCTGGCGCGACCCGACATCAACAAACCAAGCCCGCATCACGGGATGAAACAACGGGCGAAAACGACCTCTTAGCTGGCACATCGAGCACTGCCTCAATCTTGGCGTCCTCCATCTCCAAGTCATCCAGACACGGGGGGCGAGCGACACCGTGAGCAGGCCCTCTGTCAGAGCGACTTCACTGACACAGCCGTAGGCCGTGCACTGGTCCGGGGTCATCACGCAGTAAGTATCGAGGCCGAGCGCGATGTCGTGCGCAGAGGGCTCACCGACAGGGCACGTGAAGAGCAGGAAGAAGCCCTACTCGCCCTCGTACTCCGCCACTCCAGCCTGCATCTCGCCATCAACGTCGACCTCGGCAGCCACCGCACGGGCCGTGAACCTGTATGCCATACACCGGTTCTATCAGGGGCCACGGCACACACTCAGACCCGTACGCCCAGCATCGCGAACGCTGTAAGGAGCAACCTCCAAGACGCTTCTGTGAGCGGCGGGCAATGGGTCACCGTGAAAGCAGCGAGTTACTTAAGAACAGTCGGAGCGACAGATCACGCAGGGGGCCGCGGAGCGGGCACCTCTCAGTAGCCGGGCTCGGTTCGAGGCGCAGAGCCATTACGCCGTAATGGAGTCCGGGGGAGTTGGCGCAAGCGACAGCAAGGCGCGACGGCAATCAGCGTCCTGCAGTGACGGCAGCCAGTCTCAGCAGAGCACAGGCGTGCTGCAGCAGTCGGCGAGCCCGTCAGGCTTAGCCTTCCGGCAACGCGTCTGACGCCGACGCCGACATTCCGGACTCTGGGCAGCAGGGGAGCGGCGGGCTTCGCGATGCGGCGGAAGCACATCACTCTTCGATGTGACCATCTGCCGTACCTGCGTCGCCGAGGCATCCCGGCTAACCATCCCAGGGGGCTGACGACCAGGCCGTCCGGCCGACGCTACGGCGCACGCGGCGGTAGTCTCCCGGCTTGCGTGCAGATAGCGCAACGCCGCCGGGAGGACCAGGGTCCCAGCTTGGTGAGCTATTACGTCGTAATAGCCGCGCTAGTCGGGCTGCCTTGATGAGCGAACTCAGCATGTCGCCCCTGTAGTGATCACATGCCGTCCGGGGAGAGGGTACGAGCCGTGATGATGCGGAAGCAGTGACGCGAGAGAGCTCCGGCACAGCATGCTTCGGGGTTCAGCGCGAACGGCATAGTCAGGCGGGTAGCCACCGAGCGAAGGAAGGTAGGAGTAGTCCCTCTCGCACACGCGCATCTATTACGCGGTAATAGATCAAGGGCAACGGGTGGCCGGCAGTCAGCCTCGCGCGAGTGACAACGGTTAGCCTGAGCAGACGACTCATTAACTTCGTGCTTGTGATCGGTGGGCACCGGCATCAGCAGGTGGCGGTCAACGGTCCGCCAGGACAGCAGGAAGTCGCCTTGAAGAGTTGAACCGGCGGAGCACGCCGATCGGGGAGCGGTCAAGCAGTCATCGCCTAGAACGCCGGGCACGGTCGGCGAGTCCCAAAGCTATTACGCCGTAATGGAGTCCGGGGGAGCGACGCCCGACGGCAGCAGTGTCCTACGAGTGGCGGTAGTCAGTCTCAGCAGAGCCAATCCGTGATGCAGCAGCCGGGCCAAGCCGAAGCTGGAGCCGTCGGAGTCAGCGTCCGTGCACGAGCCCGGCGACAGCGTCGGTACTCCGGAGCCGAGGGAGCTGGAGGAGTTGGTGGACGTCGCGATGCGGCGGAAGCCCATCGCTCTTCGCTGTGACATCCCAATTTCATCTCCATGTACCTGGACTCCAGGATGGAGGTCGAGCACCTGGTCCCAGGAGAGCGGCCGATGCTCAGTTGCTCGACTTGCAGCCCTCACGGCTACCGTCGCCTCGCCAAGTAGAACGGTGCCTAGCTGCCGTCTGCGCCTTGATGGCTGGCTTCCCATTGTCCGAGCGCGCTTGGCCGGGGGCAGCCGGTGCTAAGGTCCTGTTGATCGAGATACGGGGCGGTATCAGGTGTTCACGCTTGTCACAGCTGCGGTGTTCTGCTTGCTGGCGCCGCACATGGCTTGGTACATCAACCTTCCTTTCCTCCCCGTCGTGACCGTCTGCTTCCTCGCGGACATGGCGTCGATGAAGAGGCACGTCCGGTACCTGGCTTTCGGCTACCTCCTCTTCATCGATGTCGCCGCGCCGTACGAAGCGAGCCGGAAGGACGGCTGGAACTGGGTCGCGCGGGTCGACCTGGGCGTCCTGCTGGTGGCGACCCTCGTGGCGGCGCTTGTCGTCCTGTTCGGTCAGGAGAACGCCGACAGCACCCGCCCGGCGCCCCTGTCGACGGTACGCAACCGGCCGGTTCTGGGGGTGCGCCGACGCCCGGCCCGGGTCGCTGCCTTGCGCCGGCAGGCAGAGCGGGCCAGGGCCCGTCGCCGCTGACCGGGGCGGTCGACCACGCGGGTGTTTACTCAGAGGGGGCTGGGCTCAACCCTGGATACGCCAGACTTCCTCGTTTCTCTGGCGCCTCTTGCTCGAGGCGCTGGCAGTGGTAATGGCACTGGCGTCGGACTAGGCGACTTGGCTGGAGAAGCAACGGTGTCGCGACGGCGAGACCGCCCCTGAGTTACTCCGCCGACTCCGCATATGGAACGGCTCCTTATAGGGGCCATTGCTCATCATCAGGCAGCTCGCCTGTCCCGGCCTCGTCGGGGGCCTGCACGCTCCGAAAGCGCCTCGCGAGCAGGGCAGTTGGGCTGCGGACCACGTACCCTTGATTGTCCTGGCTCTCATCGGTGTGGTGCTGGGGACCATGGGCAGCATATCCAACGACGATGTCACATGCCCCGGCGGAGCCACCAGCTGCGGCGTTCCCTAAAAAACGTCACGGCATTCCACCCGAAGCCCGTGTCCGCCGCCATGGGTCGCCGACAGATGTGTGGGTGGGTGGACGGCGGGAGCTTCACTTCTCTGTGGTCATGCATTCGAGGGCGTTGAGGAAGGCCTGCAAGGTTGCTTCGTCGCGGAGCCTGTATCCCTGTACTTTGCCTGAGCCTGGTCCGAGCGCGATGATCGGGGACTTCATGCCGCTGTGCCACCAGCCTTCCGTGGCACCGCGTTTGAGAACGCGGGTGAAGGCGCCAGCGTGGCCGCGGAGGCTGCTGTCGTCGTTTTCGCGGAGATCGTCGGCGGATACCTCGCCGTCGACTCCGGCCAGGGCTGCACGGAGGATTCGCTGGGCTCGCGGAGCGAGGGCTTCGTAAAAGGTGCGGGCGCGCTCGGTGTCCCAGCCGGGGTTGTGGCGGAGGGAGGCGCGGTGCTTGTCGAGCAGTGCTAGCAGCTCGCGCTCGAACTCAAGGGTTGGATTCTTCACGTGTACGGTGATCTCCACACGGGCTCCCGTTGCATTAGACGCGTATAGAGCGGGGAGATCGTATTCTCGCAGATGGCCCGTCAACAGGGTCTGCCTGCGTCTACGTAAACCGGTGAGGCTCGTATCCGGCTGTCAAAGGCTTGTTCGGCGGTTCAGCTGCAGGCGGCGCATTGGTCGGCGCGGGTGTGGTGGTGCTCCTCTACATGCTTTTGGGGCCGGGCGACGGCGGACTGCCGTCAAGCTGACCTCGGCGCACTCGGAGCGGGCAGGGCATGCGTCAATGTCGCAGTGGGCGGGCCGTTGCGGAACTGGACCTCCAGGCCGGTAGCGCGGCGGCCGCCGCCGCGGAAGCAGACCTTGCCAAGTGCTTCGGCCGCGAGGTCGCGCAGTCGCTGTTCGCCACCACCATGGTCCTGGGCGTCGAAGAAGGCGGCACCCGGCGGGCGGTGGAGCGCTTAGAAATGGCGTTGGACGTGGCGGGGAGTGATGAGGCAGGCGGCGAGTCCGAGGAAGGCCCCCGTGGATGTCGTCGCGTCGTTCCCAGCGGATGCGTGAGCGGAGAAAGCCGTAGAGCCAGGTGATGGTGCGTTCTACCACCCAGCGGAAGACACCCAGGCCGCAGCCGTGTTGCCGCCTCGCTGAGCGATCACGGGTCGATGCCGCGCTGCCAGTGGAGGCGACGGTACTTGTCGTGGTCGTAGCCGCGGTCGGCGAGGAGCGCGTCGGGCCGGCGTCTGGGACGGCCAGCGACGCCGGCGGCGGCTGGAACTCTCTCGAGCAGAGGCAGGGCAGTAGTTGGGTGACGTCGTTGCGGTCTCCGCCGGTCAGTGACACTGCGAGCGGGATGTCTTGGGCGTCGGTGAGGACGTGGTGCTTGCTGCCCGGTCGTGCACGGTCGACCGGGCTGGGTCCGCTTTTGGGCCCCGCCGAGCGGCCCGCACGTGGGGGGAGTCGATCAGCGCCCGCGACCAGTCCAGCTTCTTTGCGACCTCGAAGTCTCTGGAGCAGCACCAGATGCAGTTCGTCCCACACGCCGGCTTCGTTCCATGCAGCCAAACGCCGCCAGCACGTCATCCCCGAGTCGAAGCCCTGCTCCTGGGGCAAGTACCGGAGTGACGACGTCGGGTGTTGTAAAGGTTGAGCAGCGGAAACGCGTCGAGGCGGGCCTCGCGTTCACTGGACCAGGTCTTGCGGGCTTGAAACGTCCCGCGTTTGAACGTTGCGTCGAAGTACTCGGCAAGCGGGTTGTCCGCGCTTGAGTCGATGGCGCTCATGGACTGCCGGACGCCGACCGTGAACAGCCGTTGTCGCAACGCCCCTTTGATTTGGTTACTACGAGCCCGTGACCTGCAGCTTACTACGATTCCTGCAACGAGCGGTGCAACGTTCTGTGCGACTCGGCAGCAGCACGCGCCGCATCCCTGCCCCTTACGGTCGACTCTACATGCAATCCTGCAACGAAGGGGGCAACGATTTATGCGACGTTATGCGCTACGTCATAAACAACGACCCAGGCACAGTGTTGGCACCGCCAGGGAATCCTGCAACGATCTATACAACGTATTGGAGAACCTATCACGCAACGCTGCAACTTACGTTGCACGCACTCCTAGCACTTCTGAACGCACGCTCCACGCAACGCACGCTCAAGTAAGCTGTCGACCAAGGGCATCAACACTTCATCTATCGAGCTGACTTCCCATAGTGCCAACTACCTAGCTCTCAATAGCTTGATCCACGTAGCATGCTATGGAACGTGCAGCCCTGCGCTCACTGCACCGAGCTATCTACTTGCAGGACTTTCCCTGACTCTTACGAAGGAGCCGTCGAATCAGCTGCGCAGCGGACGCGTAATCCAGTTGTCCAACTGCCTGACGCTGTGGAACACGAATGAACGCCCGCTCATGCCCGCGCCTCTCGTGCCTAACGACTCAGCCGGCTGACATCCCAGCGCGGGGTGTTGCTGCCCGCCCGTCGAGAGAACTCGCAAGCAGCCAAGCGGGCGCTTGAACCGATCCTCGATGCTCCGCGCGAACCGCTCGACTCACGGCTATGCCAGCGCCGCCCAGCCACGAGTCCCTCTGGTGAGCGAATCCACAGGCCGCTGGCCTGCACGGTAACCACTCGCGCCGCTGCCAGGCCAGCCGACGCCTGGCAAGCCACTCGACCTTGCGTGACACCAGCGCCAGCCGACAGGCATCCGGTGATGAGCGCACAGCGCACGCCTGTTCCCCCAGCAGGCAGGAGAGGTATCAAAGGCGGTCGCCGGCCCGTTTACCTGCGCCGATGGCGGCTGGCCGTGGTGTCATGCAGAGCGCTCGCCCGGTAAACAGCGAGTTCTAACCCAAGAGGCGCCCTGTCCTGTTATCGTCATGCGCAAAGATCAGGTGTCACTAGAACATCGCCGTCTCGGAGGGCCTGGCAGAGTGGCCTTGTAGCTGGACGATCTACCCAAACTGCCCCTCCTGGATCCCTGGCGAGGTGGCGTGGTGCTCTGGTGACACGAACTCACAGTGCAGGGAGAGGTGCTCGAGGGATGAAGGTCTTCGCGTTCGCGACTCAGAAGGGAGGCGTAGGCAAGACCAGCACGACCGTCAACTTCGCAAGTTCACTCGCCCTTGCTGGTGGCCGCGTTCTCGTTGTCGATTTGGATCCGCAGTCCCAGGCCGGCGCGGCGCTGGGGGTGAACATCATCGGCGAAGAGCAGCTGGCTCGTTCGCTCGGCTGGGCGCTTCAGGCCCGCTTGCAGGGCATGCGGATGCCGCTCACTGACATCTGGTTCGACCGTACTCAACTTCTCGAAGAGTTCGGCGGGCAGGGTAGGCTCCACCTCCTCGCCAGCGAAGAGTCCACCATGACTGCGGCCCAGGACTTGATCCACAAGAAGGGGTTTCAGTCCACGCCCATCCTCCGTCGCATGTTGCTCGAGGCTGCCGAGCACTTCGACTTCGTTGTGATCGACACTCCGCCCGCCGTTTCCTCCCTTTCCGCAACGGCTCTGGCGGCCGCTGACTATGTGATCACGGTGTGTATCCCGGAGTACCCGGCGCTCAAGGGAGCTGCAGCAACCCGCGGAACTGTCCGTTATGTCAAGGATAGGACAAATGGTGAATGTGATCCCCAGTACTTGGGGGTGGTGCTGAACCGCTCCAACCCGCCGTCCAAGTGGAAAACTCAAGAGGTCAACATCCGGAACGGCATGCTCGATGCCGGGTTGAACCCGTTTCAGCGTGACGTCCGCACGGACAATCGCATCAGTGACTCCTTTGCCTACGGCACGCCAGCGGTCATCCGCTATGCAAGTCATGCTCCTGGCAAGATCTATGCAGAGTTGATGCACCAGGTCCTGACCCGAACCACTCAGGCAGAAGAGAAGTGGGAGATGCCTGGGCGGATCGAGTCTGTTGAGGATGCCGAGGTCGTCGGATGAGTAACGACGCCGCTAACGAAGCCGAGTCGAGAGCAGGCAAGTCCAAGACCAAGGCTGCAAGAGCCACTCAAGCGGGGTCGAAGCGTCGGACGCCTCCAGCGCATTTCGGGGCAGGTTTGGTTCAGGGTCTCATCGCGGGGGCTGAGGACGTAGCTGGCCGGTCTTTCATCGGGGGCGGGAAGCCCGCGTCTGATGAGAGGGAAGTCGTAGGACCGGCTGTGGCCGCGGAGCCGCCTTCGCCCGCCCCCTCCGAGTCCTCGTCCCCGCTGCCAAGCCAGGCCCTTGGCTCGCCCGTGCCGCCTCAGGTGGCTGGCCGCGCAGAGCACGCACATGATGCCGATCATGTGGTCGATGCAGCGGCGCAGACGGGGCCTTCGACGCTTGCGGCACCAGTCGCTCAGCCAATCGTGGATATGCCGGAAGCATCCGCTGCCCCTGCGGAGCTTGTCCGCCCCACGGATAGTGAGCCTGTCGACCTGGAGCCGGCGGAGGCTGGCGGGCCTGAGGGTTCGTCCTCCCGGGTGGGATCTCACACTTCGAAGATTGTGGAAGTCCGGGCTACGCGTTCCGGGGCCCAGGCATCCGAGGTGGATGACAGTGGGGGAGAGGCCCTTGCCGGCGGCGGGCATGCTGGGGGCTCCGTCACCGATCGAGGAATGCAGCCTGGCAAGTCTCAGCCTGGGGCGGCGTCGGCGGAGGGCCGGCCCCCGAAGGGAAGCCGGCGTCGCCCGCAGGCTGCTGCTCATGCTGTCCTGCTCGAGAGTTTCAAGGACGCCCGCCTGCACTCAAAAGATTGGCAGGGGTGGGGTTTTCGTATCTATCCGGACACACTGGCGGCCCTGAAGCAACGCATGAATGCGGATCGGCGGTCTACCGGTCTCAAGCTGGCCACGGGTCACTATGTCGACGCTGCCCTTCGATCAGCGCCCACCGAAGTGACAGAAATGATCAAGCTTGCGGACGAGTACGACGGTGAGCGGGTGTTCGCCAATGAGACCACGCGTCCGTCCACCTACCGGGTCGGGTTGGTTGCTTACGAGCTTGCCTCCAATCTGAAGGTGACGATGGATGAGGCGGACGAGTCCCGGCGCGGAGCTGCGTTTGTTTCGGCGGCGCTCCAGAGGCTTCTGGATGGTCTCGAGTTGGGTGGCGCGTTGATGCTGCCAGCCCGGTAGGGCCGGTTCGGTCAGCTTCTTCAAGAGCCTCAGCCTGCGGTTTTGCCTGGGCTGAGGCTCTTTCATGTATGCACTTTGCAACGAGCAGTGCAACGTTCGCTGCAGCGGGCACCACAACGCTCTGACGAACGATGCTGCGATCTCTGCATGCGACTAGCGTGCTCTTCAGCCGCCTCTCCATCGCGCCTTCCATTCTTCTATGACTAGAGCTTTGCCGCTCTGAACAGGTGGAACAAAAGCGGTCTTTCCCTGGTCAACGCCATAACTGATTAGCAGGGCCGACACGCCAAGCTCTAGTGACAGGAGGACTTTTCAAGATCGAGTGCGCTATGGTGTGAGCCACAATTAGCTAGCGGTGTCCCGGAGCACACAGATGTCGATGACAGGTCCTCAACTCAGTACAAGCGCAGTGGCGACCGCTGCGGGACTGAGCGAGTCATGGGCGTGGAAGGCCCGCGACCAGGGAGTGATCAACGAGCCTCACTTCGAAGAGGACGTCGTTGCGCTTCGGGTCTACGCCTTCGTCTCGCAGATCGTGTGGCCTGGCACCCGCCGGCCTCGCAGCGCTCGCCAAGAGCTCGAGCTCTGGCAGGCCTCGGCCGTGGAAGCAGCCAGGCAGGCTGTTTCCGACGAGAACACCACGTCCGAAACAGCGTTGTGGGTCCTTGAGGATTCCGTTCGGCTGGTGACCACGCCAGCCGAACGCGCAGCGGTCGATCTTCAATATCTCGGCGGCCGTGTCGCGTTCCGCATTCCTGTCGGCCTCTGGGTAGCGGAGCTGCCTGAAGCCTTGGAGAACGTCCGCACCCGCAGACGCCGATCAGTCGGGTCTCGAGCGAGGTCCTGATGCGCCGTCTTCTTCCAACCTCCAGCGCAATGGTCGTCTGCTTCACCGCAGACATGACTCGGCCCGGGATCTGCGGTCCCGGGCCAGTCGCGCTGTCAACGCCTGGAGTCTGCGGTTCCAGGTTCGTCCAATCACCAGGGAGGTGATGTCCGGCTCGTCGCACCCCTAACTGAACAAGGCCACCCACTCGGCTGCCTCCCACTGCCTTCCAGGAGCCGAGCGGCGATAGACGACGCCCTCTTTCGTTGTCGACAGGAGTCGATCATACCTACCAGTCCGAGGGCTGGTTCAGTGTTGCCTGAAACAGGCGACACCAATCAGCTCAAGATGTCCAAAAACCGTTCATCTCTCCCTTCCCGACGACCCCGGAAGTCCCCGCACCGGGACGCCTTCGCTTCCTGGGCCGGCCCGGTTCCGACCGGGACGCCAAATCACCCCTTGGAGCTGGGCGAAGGCATGCGGACTGCGATGCTGTCCGCAGTACGTGCATTGTTGGGAGATCCGCGTCTGGCTGACCGCAAGGACGTGGTGCGTCTGGGCGCCGTAGTGCTCCTTGCGAAGGCAGCCCACCGCACCTGTCAGGTGGCGATCACGGCTCGGGAGCTCGGGCGGTGGCTCGGTGTTCACGAATCGACGGTGGACCATGAAGTCCTGCCTGTACTGCAAGAGACAGGCCTGGTCACCAAGACCGTCGTCTCGGAGAGGGGTCGCGCTCCGTTTACGTACTACCGGATCATGCCGATGTGGAACGCCCGTGGCGTGAAGCAATCCCCGTTGGCTCTTCAACGACAGCAGCTTGCCACGCTCTTGCGTTTCATTGAGAGCCTCTTCGCCCCCGGGTGGGGCCAGGCCTGCGAGACTCAGCCGGGGTTGCTGGCTGGACGGCGAGGGCGTGGTGCGGCCACGGATCGTCTGGCCCTGCTGCTCCTCGCCTTGGAATCCCGGCCGGATGGTCGGGTGCCGCTGATGGGCGGACGGCTGGCGAGAAAGCTTCAACCGCATGGCCGCGCGGCGGCCACTCTGGCCCGCTTGCTGGGCTGCGCGGTCCCAACGGCTGCGTCGGTGCTGGCACGACTGGAACGGGTAGGCGCTGTAGGCCCCGTCGGCGGCGATGGCAAGGGGCTTCGGCTCCCTGCCATCGCCTCGGCCCATCACCGTGGCTCCCAGCCGCAAGTCGATGCTGCGGGTGCCGCTCCCACGCCAGCTCACCCGACCCACCCAGCTACCCCGTCCTCTGCGCCCTCAGCGCGCACCACCGTGTGCGACAACTGCCGCGGCGAAGGCCAGGATGCCCTGATGCCTCTCGAAGGCGAGGGGTGGCGCCAGCCCTCCTTCGAAGACCTTCTCCTGGAGCCAACGACAGTCAACGCAACTGCACCCAGGGGTATCGGCACGACCGCCGACGGCAAAAGCGCAGCTCAGCGTGACCCATTGGACTCTTCATCTGGTCGAAAAACTACGGGGCTTCACACCCACCACGCTCCTGTGGCTGATCATGTCCTGGAAACTACTGGCGATTTCGGGTTTTCCGGCGAAGCCGATAGGGAGCAAGGAAGTCTGCCGAGGCGCGCGTACACGCGCGAGGCCAACCCACACCACGCCCTGCCGATGACAGGCGCCGGGTCCGCCTCCAGCCGCGCATGCAGCCCGCTTCGCGGGGACAAACCGAACGATCTCCCGCCGACGGGCAGTGCCCATGGTGAGGGTGCTGACAACGAGACGTTCCAGGCTTGGCGGCGCGCATACCAGACCGTTGTGCCGGTGTGGTCTAACGTTCCTGCAGCCGTGCTGAGTGCGCTGCAGTACGCGGAGATCCTCTGGGGTCATCTGGCTCGTCCTGGTGCCCGCAGGCGCGTAGAGCAGGCAGTCAAGTGTGAACTTCAGGTGCTGCGTGAGACCTTTGGGGCCAATGCCAAGGTGGAGCAGATCCTTGCCAGCCGCCTGCGCCGGCGCATCGACGACCAGGGAGACATCCCATTGAGAGATCCGGTCGGCTGGTTGGTTGGCAGGGGCTTTCGCCGCCGGTCGGTTTGTCCGGACATGCGCTGCGACGACGGCATGCGAATGGATACCGGGTACGCGTGCGAAGCCTGTCAGCTGTTGTATGCCGATCGGCGGGCACTGCGGCATGCAGCGGTGGTGGAGCTCCACCACCGCTTGGGCACCTCCGTCACCGGCCGCGTGCCGCGGAGGGAGTTCGATACCGAGCTGCACCGTACGTGGAAGCGCCAGGTGCAGCACCAGGCCCTTCAACAGCGGCACGAGGCGAAAGTACACCAGGCCCGGCAAGCTGCGGTCTCGGCACGGCGGGAAGAGCTCCAGGCAGCCGAGGCCGCCCGGCAGCAGCTTCCGTGTGGAGTCTGCGGGCGGCCGCATGCTGGGGGACTGTGCGGTAGCTGCGCGAATGCTCGGCGCGTGGAAGAGCTGATCAGCGACGCAAAGGAGATCGCGGTAGCGGCATGGGCTTTCCAACGTTCCCGTGAACAACAGAGGGACGTCGCCTCCACCACGGAGTCCGAAATTCGTGCCAAGATCCGCCAGGAAAGGGAGGGCGTCCTGGCCGAGGGGGCGTTCGAGGAGACGGTCTCTGTCATGGGTCGACTTACTGCCGAGTTGGCCTTGGGAGAGATTCGCCGACGAGCCCTGGAGCACCTGGCGTGCTCGGAGGAAGCCAGTGTGGAGGCGAATACAGCTGGCACCGCCGAACTCCGGCGACGCCACCTGCACGGGACACGGGTGCACGCCAAGGAGTGTGCCGGCGCAGTCAGTCGGCTAGCCCGGTGGCGGACGGCCGAGTACCTGCTGCGGATGCGGGTGGGTACGCTCAGAGCATCCGGCAGCCGCACAAATGAAGACCGAAAGCGCCAGCCCTACGCTCGGCAAGCGGAGCCGATCAAGGCGGTGTCCAGGTGACTCCCCCCATGGCGTCGTCTGCCGTGTCAGCACGGCCCACACCTCCGGGCCGCAGTTTAGAGGTCGTTTCATCCTGTTGTTTCATCCCTCGATGCGGCTCTGATGAGCTGGTGTCGGGTCGCGCCAGGAGATGGTCTTCTCGCCGGTGAGCCGGCGGGCCGGCGGGCCATAAGGTCGGTCATGGCGAGGCGGATCATGGCTTCGGAGCGGTGCGGGTGGGTTTCGTAGTCCCGGGCCGGGCGACAGTGGAGCATGAGCCAGCCGTAGGTCCGCTCGACTGCCCAGCGTTTCGGGATGGGGGTGAATCCGCGGCTGCCGGGCGTGCGTGACTATCCGTGATCGGGGACGGAGCCGCTTCCGTCGTGGGCGCTGGAACATTCCCCGTGGCGATGCGTTCTTTCCGCCATGGCAGGAGCAGCGCGCTCGCCATACACAGCAGCCCAGCGATGAGCAGGGCACCGCGTACCCCTACTGGGGCGGCGATGAGACCACCAGCGATCATGAAGGCGGCCTGGCATGTCTTCGCGCCGACGGACCAGGAGGTGCCGACGCGGGACATGAACGCATCCGGTGTGGCCTCCCTGCGATACGTGGTGAACGACGGGTTGAAGACCCCGGCTGAGAAGAGCAGGCCGAAGTCGGCGGCCACGATGACGAACACGCCCAGGACACCGGAGGGCGCCAGAGGCAGCAGGACGGTCCCCAGTGTGCGTGCGACACCGGACAGCAGCAGAATACGGCGCTGTCCGAAGCGCCGGGTGAGCAGTGGGGTCAGGCGTGAGCCCAGCACGCCGCCCAGGCACGGCAGCCCCAGGGCAAGTCCGTACTGGCACGGTGCCAGACCGAGGTCATCCAGCATGAGGACGGTTATCAGCGGCGACGTCATCATGATGGATCCACCAAACAGAAGCGCGTTGAAGAACAGCGGCCGTAGTCCTGGGTGCCGCAGGAGGTACTGCCAACCGGCAGCGATGTCGCGGCCCAGGTGAGAGGTGGCGGTGCGGGCCGGTGGCGCGGGTTCAGGCTGCCGGATGCGACGGTACCCAGGGCCGCTCCGAGGAAGGACAGCGCGTCGACCACCATCGTGGCGGCCGTGCCCCAGTGCCCCGATGAGAAGCCCGCCGACGGGGCGGGCCGGCGCTGACGCTGATCCAGTTGGTCGTCTCGAACAGGCTGTTGGCACGAAGACGGTGCTCGGGCAGGACAAGTGCCTTCAGATGCGCGCCACTCGCCGCGTCGAACGCGACAGACGCCGCGTCTGGAGAACGCCGACGACACACAGCTGGGTGTAGGTGAGCCTGCCGAAAGCCATGGCGACCGGAACGCTCGCCAGCAGAACGCAGCGGGCCAGGTCGGCGGTGATCACGACGGACCGCTTGTACTGGTGCTCGATACGCACACCGAGCGGCAGAGCGATGTGGCCACCGCAAACAACGCGGCAAGCAAAGAGACCTGGAACGCAGAGGAGTCCAGCACCAGGAGGGCAATCAACGGCAATGCCCCCATGCCGACGGCACTGCCCGCTGCGCTGACTGCGTAGGCGCCCCACAACTGCCGGAAGTCCTGCCCGAGCGTGCTCCGCCGTACCAACCGAACCTCCCGAGGCGTGAAGGCGCTCAGCGTAGTGACTCGGACCAACCACCACCCCGTGATCAAGACATCACCAGACGCATCTCAGAGCTGAGATTGGAAACAGTACTTACAGTCCGCAGGAGCCGCAGTCGAGGTGGAAGTAGCGGGCGTTGGCCCAGCGGCGCAGCCGGATGCCGACGGTGACGCCGAGAATGGTGACCACGGCGGGGAGGTATCCGCCGGCGACCTGGACGATCGGGATGGCCGGGCACCCGCCGGAGAGGGCCCAGTCCGTGCCGAACAGCGCAGCGCCCGGGACCACGCCGGCGTGGATGCGCCCTGGGGTGCGGCGGATGCGCAGCAGAGCAAACGCGCACACGATGATCACGACGGCTCCGGCTAAGCAGTGTCGGGCTCGGGCACGCGCACGGTTTTCTGGGCGGGTGCTCTCGTCTTGGGAGCGACCTCGGGGGCCAGCCACCCGAACAGGCTCTCCTGCGGGTGAGAGCGGCTGGTCTCGGGCATGAGGGGAGCTGTCGCGGTCGTCACCGTTCCTCCGATCGCTGCTGGGTTGACGTGAAGCGCGACCCCGTTCACTCCCGCAACGTCAATGGTCCTGTTCTGTTACACCTCCCGTGCTCACCTGCCCGGGAAAGTCCCCGCGTGCAGGCTCCCGCGCGGGGGGTTGCGCCGGGCGGGGCGCTGCCGGACGTGGGCTTCGGCGGTGTGCGGGGCGGTGATGACGCTGTCATCGGGGATGGTGCGGGCCGCGACGGTGACACCGCTGGCGATTCGGCAGTCACGGCCGACCGCGAGGCCAGGGCCGAGGCTGATGTTGTTGCCGGTCTGAACTCGGTCACCGATCAGGGCGCCGAACTGTGGTGTGCCGCAGCGGTACAGGCCGCAGGGGACGCGCAGCACGATCTCCCGTTCGGGGTTGCTCATGTGGGGGCTCCACATGCTGATGGCCGCGACGGTCACGCTGGCGGATAGGTGGGCGTCCGCGCCGACCAGGGTGCGGTTCACGCCGATCCGGTGGCCGAGGATGGTCCGCTCGCCGAGGAACGTGCGGGTGACTTCGCAATTGAAGCCGACCGAGACACCCGCGCACAGCACGGACCCGGCGCGGACCGTCGAGAACTCCCACACGCGCACGCCGGGGCCGATGATCACGTCGTCGCCGATGATCGCGGTCGGGTGGATCTTTGCGGTGGGGTGGATGCGGTGGGGGAGCCGGGTCAGAGCGCGGGTGTGCCAGTCCTCCCAGGCCGTGAGGAAGTCGGACAGCTCCGTCTCCTCGATCTGCTCGTACGGGGTGCCGGCCAGCATGCCGCTGGTCGGGGCGGTGACGTAGTCACCGAGGCGGAGAGTAGGCATGGGTGCCTTCCTGTGGGTGGTCGGTGGCTGGCCCGGCGACGGCTAGCATCACCGGCACCGGATCCGAGGAACGGGGAGTTCATCCATGCGTCACCCGCGCTTAGGCGTCGCTATCTTGACCATGGGTAATCGGCCCGCCGAGCTGGCCGACCTGCTGGCGTCGGTGGCCGGGCAGGACACGTCCGCCGCGCGGGTGGTGGTCGTCGGCAACGGCTCGCCGCTGCCTCCGCTCCCCGACGGAGTGACCGGTGTCGAGCTGCCGGAGAACCTGGGGGTGTCCGGCGGCCGCAACGTGGCGCTGGCCCGGCTGCGGGAGTTCGGCGACGTCGATGTGGTGGTGGACCTGGACGATGACGGCCTGCTGATCAGCCGGAACGTCTTCACGCGGCTCACGGAGCTGTACGCGGCGGATCACCGGCTAGGCATCGTCAGCTTCCGCATCGCCGACGAACGTGGCCGCACCCAGCGCCGCCACATTCCCCGCCTGCGCGCCACGGATCCGATGCGGGGCGGGCTGGTGACGACGTTCCTGGGCGGCGGTCACGGGCTGTCCATGCGGATGCTTGATCAGGTCGGCGGCTGGCCGGAGCCGTTCTTCTACGCGCACGAGGAGACCGATCTGGCGTGGCGGGCGCTGGATGCGGGTTGGAAGGTGCTCTACGCACCGGAGCTGGTGCTTCAGCATCCGTGGACGTCGCCGACCCGGCACGCGGTCTTCCACCGCATGGTGGCCCGTAACCGGGTCTGGCTCGCCAAGAGGCACCTTCCCGCCCCCCTCGTCCCCGTCTACCTGGGGGTGTGGGCTGTGCTGACCGTTGCCCGCACCCGGTCAGTCGCGGGGCTTCGGGCCTGGCTGGGCGGGTTCGCCGAAGGCGTGCGCACCCCGTGCCCGCCCCGCCGGCCGATGCGCTGGGCCACGGTGTGGCGGATGACCCGGCTGGGCCGGCCGCCGATCATTTGATCAGGCGGAAGTAGCCTCGGACTGGGAGCGCAGCCACCCCGGGATCGCCCCGGGCGTCCGGCGCAACCAGCCCGCGTAGCGTGCCACCCCCTCCTCGACGGTGATCGTCGGCCGCCAGTCGAGGACCGCCTCCATGCGGCGGGTGGCCGCGTACCCGCCGAGTGGATCACCGGGCGGCATCGGCATCTGCACCATCCGAGTGCCCGGGTATCGGGCGGCGACCAGCTCAGCTACCTTCCGAATGCTGGTGGGCGTGCCCGTCCCGATGTTGATCGTCTCGTTGTGGGCGCGGGGCGCGATCAGGGCCCGCACGGTGGCTTCGGCGATGTCATCGACGTGGACCAGGTCCCGGATCTGGTGGCCGCCTCCATTGAGGTGCAGGGGCAGCCCGAGCGCGGCCCGGGTGGCGAACCAGGCCACCACCCAAGAGTGGCTGTTCTCCTTGACGACCTGTGGATCGCCGTAGACGGAGAAGTACCGCACGATCGTGTACGAGGTGCCCACGGCGCCGAGCGTGAGAGCGGCCTGCGTCTCTCCCCACGCCTTGGTGTTGGCGTAGACGGACATCGGCCGCAGCGCCGCGTGCTCATGGAACTGCGGCGGCACCCGCCCGTACACGGATTCCAGCAGGGCTCGCACCGTCCGGAATTCGTCGCAGGGGCGCGCCCAGTCGTCTGGGTTGCCGTTGCCGTAGACGCTGGCCGAGGAGACGTACACCAGGCGGCGGGTCCTCGCGCAGGCCGCGACCGCCTCGAGGAGGACTTGGGTGCCTGTGATGTTGTTGTGGATCGCCGACATGGGCTCGCGGGTGCAGGCGGCGACGTCGGCGAGCGCAGCGGCATGGATCACATAGTCGGCATTGCTAACGGCCTTCTTGACCAGGGCCGTGTCCCGGACGTCACCGACGATGACGCCCGGGTCGGATGCGTCGACGCCGAACAGATCCCGGTAGGTGTGCCGCGGGTAGGCGTCCAGCGTGCACAGAGCAATCGGCTGGGCCCCGATCTGCCGTAAGTGGCTGGTGATCCGGCTTCCGATCAGTCCGGCGCCGCCGGTGACCAGTACGGTCCGGCCTGCGAGTTCCTTGAACTGGGTGTCGTGCACAGTGCCCTCCGTCAGTGGTTGAGGTGTGCGCCTCGAACGCGCACAGATGCGTGCCGGCGCTGAGGCCCAGTGGGGATGGGAACCCGAGCGCCGTTCTCCGCCCGCGCCGACCGCCTGGTCAAGGACGGGCGGAGCTGTCCCGCAACGGCCCAGGGGAGTGCCCGGCCGTGCTACTGCGGGCGTGTCGCCTTGTGCCGCACCGTCAGGGGATGCAGTGCGACACAGGAGTCTGGGAGCCCGGCGGGGGCAGTGTGGGGAGCTCGCATAAGGTCAGCAGCGACCGGGCCAGGATCGCCGTGTCATGCAGTTGCTCGGGGTCCCGGGCCGCGGCAGGGTCTTTGGCAGTGAGGGCCTTGCGGGCGCGGGAGGCAACGTGGTCGGCGGTGGCGCGGGTCTCTCCGTGGAACTCGTTCGTGCGGCCTTCGAGCACTTCAAGGAGCAAGTGGAGGTGTCCGCGCAGGATCCCGGTGAGGTGCGCGCGCTGCTCCTCGCTGCCCAGGTCCGGGCGGCCGATTCGTACCTCGCCGAGCACTGTCATGTAGGTGCGGCGGATGTGGTCGGCGTCGATGCTGTACAGGGCTCTCATGCGATGTCCGGCTCCGGGTCGGTCGGCAGGTCTGGGTGGTCGAGCGGCCGGTTGGGTTGCCCGGGTGGCCGGCGGTGGCGTCGTTGACGGTGATGCCGAGCAGCGTCGGCGACTTGGCCGGCGGCAAAGAGCCGGGGTGATGGTGGTGCCTAACGACTCCGGGGCGCGTGACCTCGTGCGATCATCTGCGATGTCTGCCGGTCGGCGACATCGTGGCTGAGGCTGCCCCAGGCGCACCCGTTCACGGCCGGGTGTGTCATCCATAGCGTTGAGCATCTGGTCGAATGCGTGGCGGTGGTCGTTGGTGAGGGTGTCGTCGCCGTAGTCGACGAACCGGCCGCCCTCGTCCAAGCGTTCCGCTCGCGCCTGTAGCCGGGTCATCAGTTCGGGCCAGGCGCTGTCACGCTGCCAGAAGCGGAAGAGCCCACGGACCGTCTGTCACGGCCCGTACTCCGACGGCAGATCCCGGCATCGTCCGGCGGGTCCTGCAGCGGACCGCCGGCGGGCACTCAAATTGCTTGATCCCGGCCCCTCACGGCCCGTGCCGTAACGCGCGGGCCCTGGATACGTGGAGCGTGCTGGGGGTCAGAGATCGGAGGGCAGCTTGGCTCCGGTCTCGGCGTCGTAGGCGAGGCCGGTCGGGGACAGGCGCACCGTACGGGAGTAGGGCGCCATGCCCTCCTTCCAGGTTTTCCCGCCGATCGCTATACGGACCGTGACGTCGGCTAGAGCATCCTTGACCGGCAGTACGATCTCGGGGGCCTTGGGGAACCATCCATTTTCTCGGGTGCTGTGGGCGGTCTGCCCGGATGAGGCGTCAAGGCGCAGGAACTTGGCGTTGCGGTCGGCGTATGAGCGCAGTTCCACGATGACGCGGTCTCGGTCGGTGCTCCAGTGTGCGACCAGGTCGGCGTTGACGCCGTCGATGCGGACTGCTGCGCCGGACCTTCCCTTGTATGCGGCGGCCTTTTCTTGGCGTTCCTGGCGTTGGTCGTCGTTCTCGGCGCTCTGCCAGACGCAGGCCGCCGCGATGGCCAGGGCAGTGATTGCGGCGACGTAAGGCCAGGTGCGTCGTTGTGGGGGCGCCGGTAGCTCCGTGGCAGGGGCTGACATCGGCAGGGGGGCGACCGGTTCGGACCCGCGATGCCAAGCCGGTGCTCCGCTGCCGTTCGGCTCGTACCACTCGGCGTCTTTGCCCATACGTGCGACGGTAGCGCGCAGTTGCGCGGCCTGATCCCTGCTTCCGGACAGCTCCGCCACTTGGGCCCGGGTGGACAGCCAGGCTGCGGCCTGATCTGAGTGGATGCCGTGGGTGGTGATGTCTTCACGCTCCCCGATGGCGGCGAGCTGGGCGGCTTCGTTGAACCGACCGGCCGCTGCAGCCTGCAGGACGTCCTGGTGGCGGGTGTCGATGACATTCGGAGGCATCTCGAAGTTCCAGCCGCCTTCGTCGTCGAAGGCGGTGATGTCCTGCTGTTGCGTTGCCTGCTCGACTGGTGTGAGCGGGCCCTGGTCCAGGGTGTCGTGGCTGCTTACGAGATCAGGCACTGCCTCGTCTGCCCCGTGCTCAGGTTCGACGACGTGGGCTTGCTGCGCTTGGCGGCGTCGTGAGGACGTATCGGTGAGGTCGGCCTCTTCCGCACTCAGTGCGGTCTGGACGATGTCGACACAGTCGGGGCCCACCTTCCATACCGCCTGGCCCGGTTCGAGTGTCGGGATCCTCTCCACTGCCCAGGCGGGCAGACCGAGCAGATGGCCGACGTTGGCCGCCTCTTCGGGGCCGAGGCGTCCGACGTGGGCGATTTCGCACAAACGGGCCAGGTCCTGCGCCTTGCCGTTGCCGAGGTCGGACAGCGTGTGCATGACGACGTCCAGCGACAGGGCCGCCTTGCGGGAGTTCTTCAGCAGCCGCTGGATCAGCTCGCTGGTGGCCGGGGACAGCAGGATTTGCCAGGCCTCCTCGAGGACCAGGTGCCGATGCATGGCGGTCGACTGGCGCAGCCACACGTGCTCTGCCCAGCAGGACACCGCGGCCATGAGCGATGGGATGGCGGGGCTGTTGCGGTCCAGGCGGGAGAAGTCGAAGGACAGGATCGGCAGGTCCGTCTCGGGAAGACTTGCATCCTGGCCGTCGAATAGGCCGCGCAGCGATCCTTCGGTGTAGCGGGACAGGGCGATCGCCGCGCCCTCACCCCACTCGGTCAGCTTGGCGGCCGGCCACCTGCCGTCCTCGGCGCTGACCAGGGCGTCCACCAGCCCGTTCAGCGACGTCGCCTTTGGATGGTTCAGGGCGTGCTGGAGTGCGTGGGTGGCCTGGTGGCTGAGCGCGGCCGGTTCGACAGCCGCGATCAGGGAGCGCACCAGCTGCTCGCGGACCTCGGGCGGAAACATGCTGCTGCAGGGGTTCAGGGTGAA
Source organism: Streptomyces sp. NPDC005706 (assembly GCF_040631045.1). NCBI lineage: Bacteria > Bacillati > Actinomycetota > Actinomycetes > Kitasatosporales > Streptomycetaceae > Streptomyces > Streptomyces sp. NPDC005706. The sequence continues at coordinate 19,747 of NZ_JBEXYS010000032.1, forward strand.
GGCGCTGGCCTCGATGACCCGGCCGCCCAGGGAGCGCACCAGCGGCGCCCACTCACCCCCGGCGCTGTCCTCGCCGAAGCTGTCGATGACGACGGCTTGGTGGGCGTGGTGGAGGATTTCGCGGCGGATCCTCGCCTTGGCTGTGGTGCTTTTGCCCGAGCCGAGTCCTCCGAGGGCAAGGGAGTTGGTGGATGGCAGCACGTTAGCCGGGGCGAGGACGGGGGACAGGTGGAACGGGCGCCCGTCGAGTAGTGACCGCCCGATGGAGATGCCGGGGAAGGCGTTGCTGGAGGCGACGAGCGGTGCGGTGATCGCGGCATGGCTGGAGGGTAGGCGGATCACAGGATTGCCCCTTTCCTGGTGGAGGCTCCGTGAGGGCTGGTCATCACGTGGGCGCGGTGTTGCTGGCCGGGGAGCCAGTCCAGGTGGACGCGATGCCGGTCGGCGGTGAGTGAGGCCTGCCAGCGTTCGGCGGTGATGGCCTCGAGACTGTCGCCCCATACGGTCAGGTAGGCGTCGAGGTCGACGAGCGTGGCGCCATGGACGAGCGCGCCGTGTGTGGCGGTGGACGCGATCTCGTGGCTGGCGGCCTTTACCTTGTCGGTGGTGAACGCCTCGCTGGCGGCGGCCTGCCACTTCGCCGAGCGGCGGGACTGGCCCGCCGGGAGTGGTCGGTAGAGCACGGCGAACGAGCGGTCGGAGTCATGTCCCAGTAGCAGCTTCGGCATGAGGTCGCCGCCGGTCTCCTCGGGCCAGCCAGTGATCCGCGCGGTGGCCGCGTAGCGGCCGTCGTCCAGAGCAATCCAGCCGGGCCCGCGCCCGGTCACAGCAGGGGGCGGGTCGGGAGCGAGGGGAGTCAATGCGCCGAGAGCGGCGAATTCGCCTGCCAGGCTGTCCAGGACCCGAAGGGGCTGGCCGACCAGCCCCTTCGGGACGTGCACGCTGATGGTCTGAGTGTGGGTGGTGTGAGCACCGACGTTCGCGTGGTGGGTTACGTGCACCTGGATACCGGCGGTGCGGGTCTGGCTGCCGGTGAATGCGAGCGCCCGGGAGAACGCGGCATGGAACGCGGCCCGGCGCTGCGGGTCCTGCATGGTGCCGTGCTCCGGGTACAGCGCCCATGAGGTGGTGGCCCCCGCCTGGGTGACCATGGAGGCTGGGGTGGTGCGCTCGGTCAGGTGTCGGTAGCCGACGGCTGCCCATCGGGCGATCGAGCGCGGCCCGGGGGCGAGATTGAGCAGTGTTGCTGCTGCGCCCACCGCGCCGAACGTCCACACGGGTGGTGGGGTGAGCATTGCCGACGCCAGGATGGCGCACCCGGCCCCGGCGTTCGCTTTCGTCAGCAGGGTTTCGGCGGGGCTGAGTCCGCGCTGCAGTGCCGGTACGCGGTAGCCGGGCGTCAGGGAGTACATGCAAAGCCTCCAGAGGAAGGGCCGACCGGGCCCCGGTGTCCGCCCCTGGCTGCCGTACAGCGAGAGGGGGGGCACCGGGGTGGGAGAGCAGTCGGTTGCTACAGGTTGTCGCCGGGCCGGCCAGACCGGCCGGGTGCCGGCCCGGGGTTCGAGGCCTGGCGTCTGGGATTGGGCGGCTGAGGGGTGCCGGTTCGGGGCTGGGCTGCGGTACGCGCCTGCTGGCGTACTTGCCTGATTCGCTCAGTGCGGGCGGCGGCCTCCGTTGCCTGCCGGCGGGCTGAGTCGACAGCGGACTCGGTGGTCAGGCGTCCCGGCCGCTGCGGCCGCTTGACGCCGTAGGCGGCGAAGAGCACGCCACGGTCCTGCGACATCGCCCGGCCAGGAGTGGGCACCGTGCGCGGCAGGTGTGGGGTGTTCTCCTGCTCGTAGAAGTCCGGCGCTCCCGCCCGTACGACGGCTCGCGCCACGGGATTGGTGGTGTTGCGTTCCACCAGCGTCCGAGCGCCGCGGGCCACCTTGGGCCCGAAGTAGGGCACTCCATGGAAGATCATTCGAAGCATCAGCGCGTCCGCGGCAACGAGCAGCACGGCGTCCACGACGAGCGAGCCATGGGCCAGCTCGACGAACGGTGCGACGAGCAGGAGTGCGAACGGGGCGAACATCAGCCCCAGCAGCCGCATCGCCCACTGTTTGACCGCTGTGGTGTCGCCGCCGCGTGCTAGGGACGCCAGCACGAGCGGCGCCATGCACACGAACACCAGGATGCCGATCTGGCGGGTCATGAAGACCAGCGCCGCGAATGCGAGGGCGACTACCAGCGCGGAGACGATCAGCAGTAGCGCCAACGGGTTGCCCGCGTCTGCTCCCTTCTCCAAGTCGTCACTGATCACGGAGAAGAGGGTGGACTCGTTGCTGGCGAACGCGGTGGTAAAGGCTGCGCTGACGGCCTTGTTGAGCAGCATCACTGCACCCGGTACCGATGCCATCCCGGCCACGGCCGCGAGTGCCCAGCCTGTGGAGGCGCCCATCTGCTTCAGCCGCGGTGCGCCCTGCCATGCGGTCAGGGCGCACACCACGATGACACCGATGAAGATCGCCACGGCTAAGTGCTGGCCGAGCCACAGGAACTGCTGGTAGACCCAGCTGTCGGCCTTGGCCGGCGCCCACGTCTTGTCAGGCGCGACAAGCTCGATGACCTTCTTGATCAGGCTTTCGGCGAGGTCTTTGACGTGGTCGGAGGCTCCGTGGGTGAGGCCTCCGCCGCCTCCGAGCCCGCTGCTGTCGGGTGGGCCGCCTCCTGGGTTGTCCGCTTCGCAGTAGGCGCGGCCTGGGCCTTTGATCAGGTTGCAGGGGTCTTTGTCTGCCATACCGGATCAGCCCTTGGCGTCGGTGACGGTGGAGAAGAGGGTGTCGCCGTAGAGGGCGAGGATGACGGCGACGAACAGGGTGCCGACTGCGAGGGAGCCCTTCTGCAGGGCGCCCTTGGGGTCGTTGGACAATTGCAGCAGCATGCGGACGGCGATGATGGCGATCACGGCGGCGATGCCTTTGGTGACCAGGCCGCCGCCGGTGAGGCCGATGGTGTCGAAGAAGTCCTTGAAGCCGCCGGACATGTCGACGGGCTTGGCGAGGGTGGTGAGCTGGGGCATGGGTCAGATCTCCTGGCTGTGGTGGGCGGTGGGGCGGGCGACGGCGATGAGGTCCGGCATGGTGTCCATGGGGTCGTAGCGGACCTGGGTGCCGGGGCGGGGGGCGTTGAGAATCCAGCCGCCGCCGATGTAGATGCCGACGTGGTGAATGCTGCTGAGGCTGGTGCCGTAGAACACGAGATCGCCGGGGCGTACTTCTCCGGGTTTTACGGGTTCTGATGCGGTGTATTGCTGTGCTGCTGTGCGGGGCAGGGTGATGCCGGCCTGTGCGTAGGCGTAGAGCGTGAGGCCGGAGCAGTCGAATCCGGTGATGGATTGACCGGAGCGGCCGTTGGGAGAGCAGCAGGTTCCTGTGCTGGGGCCGTTGGAGTTTCCTCCGCCCCATGAGTAGGGGGTGCCGATCATTTTGGTTGCTGCGTTGAGGGCGGTGGAGGCTTGCACTGTGGTCGCGGTTTTGCTGCGACCGGTGGTTGGTTTGTTGGCGAGGGCCTGGATGGACCGAACGTAGTTTTGTGTCTCTTTGTAGGGAGGTACGCCTTTGTATTTGCGAACGGCTCCACTTCCGGCGTTGTAGGCGGCAAGTATATTGCTCTGCTTGTCACCGGGAACATCATGGACGTCTTTCGCTGTGCCGCACAGATATCCGGCGGCTGCGGGGATGGCGTCTTCGGGGTCCCAGACGTCTCGTTTGCCGTCGTTGTTTCCGTCGACGCCGTGCTTCTCCCATGTGGACGGCATGAATTGTGCGATGCCTTGCGCGCCGACTGGGGAGCGTGCTTTCGGATTGAATCCGGATTCTTGCGTGAGGAGCGCGGCGAGCAGGTTCGGGCTGATTTCGGGGCAGGTGTTTCCCGCGTCCTGGATCAGCGACCTGTACTGGGTGGGGACGGCCAGGCTGAGCGCCGTGGACACCGGGTTGTCGGCGGCGCCCTGCACGAGTGCGGCTAAGACGACGGCCGTGGTCGCTCCTACGCCGATGGTGACGGCTGCAGAGGCACGCAACGGGCCTCCTCCCTCTCTTCCTGGTGTTTTGGGTGTTTGCGCTGGTCAGGTCCGCCATGGGGGACCGTCATGGCACCGCCTCGAGGCGGTTGGGGACCGCCAGGGCACCGCCATGGGTCGGTCCGGTGTGGCGGTGCCATGGCGGTCGCCGGCGGTGCTGTGGCGGTGCGCCGGCGGTGGTGCGTGGCGGTCACGAGTCGGACTTCGCGAAGGCGAGCAGGTCGTCCAGGCGGTAGCCGCGGCCCTGTGACGTCTTGTGCGCCGGGGGGCCGCCCAGAAGCTCGTTGAGCTTCTTTCCGCGCTTTACCGGATCGTCTTCCAGAATTCCTAGGGCGGGTGCCATGTCCGGTGTGGACATGAAGTCCAGTCCCTTGCTGCGCATCAGGTCGATGGCCTGCCGGAGCGGCGTTTCCTCCGGGAGTGCCTCCACGTGTGCGTCGACTTTTTCGTCGACCACGTCCCAGATGAATTTGTCTGAGAAGTGGAATCCTCGGATGAGGGTGGAGCGCCCTTTGGTGAAGAGGACGCCCTGTCCCTTGATGTCGGGGTCGAGGAGTGCGGGGTTGATCGGGGCGACGGTTTCGAAATAGGTGTCGCCGAGAGCGACCTTGGCGGTTCCCGCCGATGCCACGTAGAGGCACAGGCGGTAAAGGAACTGGTCGCGGACCATGACGGGAATGGCGTTCGTGGACGGGCGCTGGGTCATGAGGACCGTGGAGATCCCGGATTCCAGGGATTTGGAGACAAGGGACCGGGTGTCTTCCGCGATCTGCTTGGCCTGGTCTTTATCTTCGCTGTTTCCGCCGGAGGAGAAGAAGTCGGCTGCCTCGTCTACGATGAAGATGACCGGCTTGAACTTCGGTGCGGGTTGCCGGTTCCGGAGGGATTCCTTGATTTCCTCGTACCGGCGGTCCGATAGGTCGTTCAGCTCCCGGACCATGTCCCAGAAAACGGCCGGATCATCCGACGACTCATAGCGGGTGGCGATCGGTTCGAACCTGGTCAGCCCGCAGAATTTCCCGTCGAGCAGATACAGGTCGAACTCGCCGTACGCGATCAGCAGGCAGGTGATGAGCCCGTTGATCAGCGTGGTCTTGCCCATCTGCGTCATGCCCGCGACCAGGAGCGAGGCCTTGTCGAAGGTGGGCACCCCGACGAGCTGGCCGGTGACGTCGTGGCCGAGCGGGACCCCGGCGAACGCCGCGATCTCCTGCCAGCTGGGCGCGGGGAAGGGGCGGGTGAACGGCGGCTCGTGCAGCTTGAGCAGCTTGACCCGGCGCTCGTTGTCCCGGCTGCGCTCCATCGTCAGGTGCAGGCGGGTGACCTGGAACATGCCCGCCACGGTGCCGAGGCGCTTCTCGACGTCCTCGTAGGTGCGCCCCTCGGGGACTAGGAAGTCGTACAGCGCGCCGGTCTGTACGTCGCTGACCGTGGCCTGGTCGGCTCGGATGACTTCGTCCTTGCCGATGGCGCCGGCCGTGCGGAGCGCCGCGGTGAGTTCCGGGTGGGCTGGGGCGGTTTCGGCCGGGGGCAGGGTGCTGTCCGCGGGCAGTGGGACGGCTTGGGTGACGGCCTGTGTCCCTGCGCTCGTCTGGGCTTTGGCGGCCGTCGGTTGGCGTGCCCACAGGCGCTTGGCGGCCGTTTTGGCCTTCCAGGTGCCGTAGCCGATCGCGACCAGGGCTCCGGCGGTGAGCAGGACGGTGGCGGGCCAGGTGAGGCCGAGTTTGTCCTTGATGGCGGCGAGGACGCCGAAGGCGGTGGCGAGGACGCCGATCGCGCCAGCGGTCTGCGCGTACATGTCCTCACCTGCTTGTTTTCCTGACACGCCTCTCCTTCTGCGGGTCGTGCATGGGTGCACGGGGTCGTGCACGCGGGTGGCGGGATGGGGGGTGGGGTGCGCGCCGGGTCTGCTCTCTGGGTCTGCGAACCGTTCGTTCGCTCGCCAGGTCACTCACCGGGTCTGCAACCGGTCGACTGGCTTGGTTTCCGGCAGTCGCAGCAAGGGCCAGCCCGCAGGGGGTGCGGGTTGGCCATCACTGGTGGTGCCGGATAGGGCTGGGTCAGATGTCGGCGTCCTCGGACGCCTCGTCATCGGTGCCGGTGTCGGTCATCTCGCCGTGGCCTTCGTTGGCCCGCAGCGCGGCCCAGGCGTGGCGGATCCGTTCCTCGCTGCCCTGGTAGCCGGCGCCGCGGTAGGAGCTGCGGGCCTGACGGAAGGACAGCGGCGGGTCGTCGGAGTAGCGCAGGTGGCGCAGCACGACGCCGATCTGCGTGTCGGTCAGTTGCTCGCCGGGCTGCGGGACCGGCACGCCCTCGACGGCCGCGAGGTCCGTGAGCGTGACGGTGTGTGCCGCTGGGTGGGCCGGTGTGCCGGTGGGCGTGACGGCGGGTGTGCCGGTTGCCGTGCCGGATGCGTGCGGAAGGGCGTTGACCTGCGTGCCGTTGGCGTCACTGCCCGGCAGCGGCGTGCCGATGGGTGTGCCGGGCAGGGCGGGCGCGCCAGGCTTGAAGGTGCCGAGTTCGGGCAGGGCGATAGCTGCGACCGAGGCGGGCAGCACCTTCTCGGCGATCGTGGCGGCGGTGGTCTCGGCCTGCTCGTGCAGGTCCTCGGTCATAGTCTGCTGGGTCCTGAGGACCGACAGGCGGTAGGACGTCTCGGCCTCGGAGACCCGCTCGTTGAGATCTGTCGCCAAGGTCAGCAACTCGATCCGGTCGGCGGCTTCCGCCTCCATCTCCTCGAGCTGGTCCGCGACCTGCTGGCGCCTGGTCGCGATGGTGCGGCGGGTCTTGTCCGACACCCGCCGGCCGAGGGCCGGCAGGGCGATCCACCACGCGCCCTTGGTCGCCACGATGGCGATCGGAGCGATGACCACGGCCAGGTCGAACCCGGTGTCCGTGCTCTTCAGCCTCAGGGCCAAGTCGACCGTGGGGATCGCGGCGTTGACGAGCGTGAGCGCCAGTCCCGCCCACCGCACCCGCCCGGCGCGCCGGCGGTTGTTGCAGGACAGGATCTCGGTCGCCTGGAAGACGACCCAGAGTGCGTCCAGGGCGCCCACGGTCGGGACCGCCCACTTCCCGAAGGGCGGCTCCAGGATCTGATAGCTGACGGCCATCGACAGGACGGCCGCCCCGAGGGTGACCACCCCCAGGATCGCCAGCACCATCCCGCGCGACGTGGGCCGCCGCCAGATCTTCTTGATCACTCTTCTGTTTCCTCTCGCGTTTCGGGTCGGCGGAAGCCGAAGCCGTTCACAGGGCGTTGGGCTCCAGGGACCAGAAGACGATGTGGGCGCCCTGGCATTCGGGGTGGCTGTCGGCGATCTGATCGCGCAGCTCGGCGAGGAACTCGGCGCGCGTCCAGCCCGCGGGCGGGGTGATGGGGCCGGTGAAGGTGTGCATCAGGAACCCGTTACCGGCCGGGGCCTGCAGGGTGAGGACGAAGTGATGCGTGCCGCTGCCGGCCGCCTGGGCCGTGCCGGGCGCCTCAGTAGTGCCGGTCGTCTGTGATGTGGTCATCGGTGATCGCCTTTCAGCGCCGACGGCGCTGGTTGAGTCGATTGAGGTAGGCGTCCTGCAGCCGCGTGAACGACGCCCAAAGGCGACCGCCCTCAGGGCAGCGGGAGGCGTCGGTGCAGCTGGTGCAGGAAGTGGTGTGCGCCTGCTGGGCGCGGTGCGAGGCCTGGTAGCGCTGGTAAAGATCGTCAGGCAAGGGACGCCTGTCTTTCGTGGTGATGCCGGCGGATGAGGTGGAGGCCGGTGACGCGATGCCCGGGCGTCCCTCGCCGCCGCGGCTGCCATAGCGGCGGCCGTGAGCAGCAGATGGGAAAGCGAGCGAGTCGGTCCGGCGTCGGTCGCGGCCCGGGCAGCGCGGTGCTGCGCTGCCCAGGCCGCATGTATGAGGTGCGGCAGGTGGGTCAGCTGCACGCGCTGCAGACGCCGCCGGACCAGCCCTCGAACCAGCCGCCACACACCGAGCACTGACCACCACCGTTGGACACGGGGGCGGGGGCCGGGGCCGGATCCTGGGCGGCATCGTCCGGCGCAGGCGTGTGAGCACCGGCCTCGCTGCAGCGGCACCGCCAGTAGCCACACACAGGGCAAGCGTCGTCGGCCATAGCCGGGCGGTGCGTGGTGAGCACCGGCTGCCGCTGGAAGCCGGGCATCATCTCCTGCAAGGTGCGGCGCGCCCGCCGGCCGACCGGGATCCGGGCGTCGGCCTCGCGCACCATGCGTGCCAGGAGGTCACCGAGCTGGTGGTGCGCGGCGGCGGTGCAGGCACCGGAGTGCCAGCCACCGCACCGGTCACACGCGTACTCGGGATTGACCGCGGCTCCTGTCATGTGGGCCACGGGACGTGTCATGATCGCAGTGGTCAAGGGAAGTCCTCTTTCCTGTGACCGGACAGCCCCGGGGGTCTCAAGTCGCCGGGGCTGTCGCCTGTGACTGGCCGGACGGCCAGCCACGGCCCGTCTCCCATCCCCCTTACGCGCTCTGCGGGGTGGGAGAGGGACCGTGGCGGGCGGTCAGGCCGCTGGCGCGTAGACGCTCGTATCGGGGGCGGGGCGGATCAGGTAGTCGCTGTCCGTCCACACCGTGCCGACGGCGAAGGGCTGGCCGTCGGGACGAAGGGTGTCGCGGACGATGACCGCCCACCGAGCGGCGGTCCGGCGCAGCAGCTGCGCGGCGTCAGCCGGGTTCGTAACGAGCGCCAGGACCTCGAACCGGCCGTCACTGTTCTGGTAGATCGCGCCAGGGCGGCGGGGGCCGATCTCGTCTCGGCCGCTCAGACAGGTCTGGTGGAATGCGATGCTGTGCATGTGGGTCGTCCTCCCGGATCTCGACCTGCGACAAGAACCCCTCAGGGCTGCATCCCTGAGGGGTTCGTCGTGTTCTGGCCCCGCACAGCAGCGGGGCAGTGCGTCCTGCGCACTCCACCGGCCACCGAGCCCTGCGTGGCGTGGTGGGCGGTGGGCAGCGCAGGGCTGCTGGGAACCCGGCAGAGGTGGCGATGCCGGGGCAAGGAGGACGGCCACAGCCGCCCTCGCGCGGTGGATCAGGGCACGGGGCGCTTGGGGTGCAGTGTTTTGAGCGGCACCGGCGGCGCGCCCAGCGGCGCGTCATGGTCGGGCACTTGTGCGCGGCAGGCGTCGGTCTCGCGGACCGCCGACTCGGTCGATGCCCACCTCACCTCGCGCAGCAGCCACAGGGGACGACCATCGCCGGTCTTGTCATTCGCCGTCTGCTTCTGCGCGGCGATCTGGCTGACGGCCGGGGCAGGGTGCACCTCAGGCTTCCGCCGCACGGCGGTTCGGCGACGGCCGGTGGTCTCGGCGTTGCCGTCTTCGAGGCGCTCCCGCCACTTCTCGAACTCGATGTCCACGGTGACCAGACGGTTACTGCCCTGGCAGCGGCCGGCCGCGTCCTTCCCCGCACGCCCCGTGTCGTGCGGGACCAGCTTCTGTCTCTTGGCCTGAATGCCAGTGATCGGCACCCACGTCGTGCAGTCAGGACAGATCAGTGACGCGCAGATCGGACGCAGGTCGTACTGGTGGGGCTTGAGTGTGGAAATGGCAAGCGCCGGTCGGCCGCTGATGTTTCGGGAGCGGGTCCGGCTCCGGCGGTGGCGGGCGGTGCGCTCAGGGGGCGAAGCAGGCATCTGGACTCCTCAAGGACGGAGTGGCAGGGAGCGCGTCGCGATGCTCTCTCTGCCCTCCGGGCCGCTCAGCACAAGGCCGGCGTCCCGGAGGACAGACAGCGCACAGCGCTGCAGCGTGCACACAGTCGTCGCGGCCGTCAGGCTCCAGGGGAGTTCGATGAAGCTCTCAACCCCGGCCACCCCGAAGGGCGAACGACTACTGCGGTGGAGTCGTAGGCGCGTAACCCCTACTCAACGGAGCATTAGAGCTATCGCTATCGCCTAGTAGAGACCATGCAGGGCTGCTAAGTCAATAGCGATAGCTCTATGTGGCGCGAGCAGTTGTATTCGGCGCGTCGCCCACTGATAGAGCTAGCCCTAGAATCAGATCCACCCAGCACTCTGAAAGGTGGCTTCGATGGCCGTCTCGTATCGCGACATCGCCGCCGACCTGCGACAGCAGATCGGCGAGGGGCGATACGTATCGGGCGACAAGCTGCCGATGCTTACCGAGCTCCAAGCCCAATATGGCGCTGGCTACCAGACCGTGCGAAGCGCCATCTCGCTCCTGGAACAGGAGGGACTGGTCGTCGCAGTGCGCCGCAGGGGGACCATAGTGCGGGAGCGCCCCAAGAAGCGGCGCATCACACGGTCCCGTCAGGTCTTCCGCGACGAGACCGGCTACTACTTCGACCCCACCGCCCACCCGTGGGTCGCCCTGGAGCCTCCCACCCTGCGATGGGGCGTCGTGCCGGTCGACCTCGCTGCCCTCATGGGGCTCGCCACCGGATCCGAAGTTCTCGTTCGTGACGGCGTGATGGGCGATCCCGACACCGGGATTCCGAAGCAGCTTGCCACCAGCTACCTGCCAGCCGACCTCGCTCGAGGAACTCGACTTGCGAAAGCCGACACCGGCCCGGGAGGCATCTATGACCGCCTGGAAGAGATGGGCCACCGCCCGCTCCGCTGGAGCGAAGGCGTTTCTGCCCGCATGCCCTCGCCCGAAGAGGCGGAGGCGCTGAGTCTTCCAGCCGACGTCGGTGTTCCACTCCTGCGCATCGTGCGGGTCACGACCTCCCCCAACGGCGACGTCGTCGAACTGAACGACACCAGGATGAGCGCCGAAGAGTTTGAGATCGGCTACTCCATCCGACGCCACACAAGTGCTCGACTCACTGATGACGACGGAGACGGAGACAACGGTGACGACCACTGACTGCACCTCACGTCCGGGTTGCTGATCTGGTGAGGCCCATCACACCCGGACCGGACGCGGTGAACCATCACAGGGGCTTGTCGAAGCTCGTACGCATCGCCATTCATGGGTTTTCAACATCCGCGTACACATGCGATTTGCAGCTCGAGCCCTAGGCTCGCGGCCATGACGATGACGGAGGGGCAAAGGGTGGTGAAGCAGCGAGTTGGGTGGAGGCCAGACCGGCTGCGTGAGCAGCGCGAGGCTCACGGCCTGACCCTGGAGAAGGCGGGCGAGCGTATTCGGGAAGTTGCTGAAAGAGCCAAGCTCAAGGGCATCCCAGCTGCGAACCCGCAGACTTTGTGGCAGCACGAGCAGGGCGAGGTGTACCCGGGCCCGCACTACCGGCGCGCCTACTGCCTCCTCTACCGCGCGACCGAACCCGACCTCGGCTTCCGTGCCGCTCTGCCGGGGGAGGAGACGTCCTTCAAGCTGACGCCGATGGACGACCGCCTTAATGGCGCACACGTCTTGGCAGTTGAACGCGCGATCCACCGCATTTCGCCGGGCACCGAGGACGCTGGGCACTTCGCTCTGCAGCAGCGGATCATCGACGCGTGGAAGCGACGGCATACTGGCGGTGACCCACACCGTCCGGTCCTGATCCTAGTGGGCGGGTTCGCCGGTTCCGGGAAGACGGAGCTCGCGCGCTTCTTCGTTCAGCTCACGGGCTGGCCGCTGCTCGATAAGGACCCGCTGACGCGGCCGCTCGTGGAGCGTCTCCTGGTGGCGTTGGGCGGCGACCCGAACGACCGGCACACGGAGCTCTATCGGGAACGTGTTCGGTCTGTGGAGTACGACTGCCTCATGCAGTCGGCCATGGCCAACATCAGGTGCGGGATCAGCACCGTGCTCTCGGCGCCGTTCATCGCGGAGATGACCGACCCGGAGTGGATGCAACGTCTGTCGAACCGGGCCGCCTCCATGGGCGTCGACGTCTTCCCGGTGTGGGTGCGGTGCGATGAGGAGTCGATGCGCGAGTACATCACCTTCCGGTCCGCAGCCCGCGACGCGTGGAAGCTCCAGCGTTGGGACGAGTACATGGCCACGATCGATCTGGACCTGCGGCCTGCGGTGCCGCATCTGGTCGTCGACAACCGGCTGGGGACCGCGGTGACGCTTGCGGACCAGGCCCGGCAGGCCATGGGTGCGACGTACGCATGAAGGGAGGCCAGGGCGTGATCCTCTACGGCCCGCCGGCGGCGGGCAAGGACACCGTCACCACAGCGCTCACCGAGCTGCGCCCGCAGTGCCGCCAGTTTGCGCGGCTCAAGGTCGGCTCGGGCAAGTCGCTCGGCTACCGGATGGGCACGGCGGAGCAGCTGCGCAACCTGGAGGCCGCGGGCGAGGTCGTCTACGCAAACAGCCGGTACGGCAACGTATATGTCATCGACGCGCCCGGCCTGGACGCAGCGTTTATGGCCGGGGTACCGGTGGTGCATCTCGGGCAGGTCGATGGCATCCGGGCCCTGCTCGACGGCTACCCGGCGGACTGGGCGGTGGTGCTGCTGTGGTGTCCGCGCGAGGCTACCGCGGAGCGGTCCGCAGGCCGGGGCGACAGCGACACAACGGCGCGGATGGCGGCGTGGGACGCGACCCAGGAGGACCTGGACGCTCATCCAGGCATGGTCTGGGACCTGACGGTAGACACCACAGCATCGTCGCCGGAGGAGGTGGCGCGGCTCATCGACCAGTTGCTCGCGCAGCCGGGAGCGGCGCCGACATGAGCGCGGGCTACGGCTGGGCGAGTCGGTCTAGGGCATCAGTGAGCGTGAGCTCGCCGTCATCCTTGGCGTCTTGCCACCGTGCCAGCGTGGATGCGGCCGCGCGCAGCATCTCCGGCGGGAGGCCGGCGGCCTCGAGGGTATCGGCGGCTTCTTCCAGCTCCGGGCCCCAGCGCCAGGCGCGCGCCGCGGTTTTCGCGACGTACTGCGGCTCGGACAGGTATGAGTCGGTGCGCCGGGAGGCCACCTCGATGAGCTCCTGGTCGACGCCATGCTCACGTGCCATGCCGACCGCGAGCGCTACCAGCACCCGGCTCGTCTTCTGGAACGAGGCGTACGACAGTTTTAGGGCGGACGCCTTCCCCACCTCGACACCCAGCACTGCCGTCTGGACGGCAGTGCCCGCGAACAGCGCCTCGATGCGCGAGGTCGCGTCGTTCCCGCCGGACAGGTGCAGGGTCGGCGTCTTACCGCCGACTGGTGGTGATCCCACGATGCCCCCGTCGACGACGGTCGCGTCTGGTTCGAGCAGCGCGGCGATCCGCTGCGCTCGCTCGGGGTTGATGGCATTCGCCTCTACGTACACTCCAGAGAAACGGCGCTCGGAAACGTCGTGGGCCAAGCCCTCGGCGGCGGCCGGCGGGCAAAGACTGATGACGATGTCGCTGTGGTCCAGCAGTTCGGGCAGCGTGGGCACGGGCGTCAAGCCGAACCGGGCGGCGCGCGCCGTGGAGGCCGTGCTACGACCGGCTTCGCACCACAGGACCGCGGCCGCGTTGGCCGTGGCGCAGGCCGCGACGGCGGCCCCCATGCTGCCGGGATGGAGAATGCCGACGGTCGGCTGGTCCACGGTGCTACTCCGTCTCGTTCAGCAGGATGGTGATGGCGTCGGTGACGTCGTCGACGACATGATGCGCGGCGGGAAGTCCGTCAGGCCACAGTCGGCCACGCAGCCAGATGGTGCGCAGGCCAACTTGGTGACCGCCACCGATGTCTCCAGCCGGGTTGTCGCCGACCATCCAGCCACCGTCCGCGAGGTCTACGCCGCAACGCGAGGCCGCGAGTTCGAAGAGGCGCGGATCCGGCTTGCGGATATCCAGGTCACCGGAGACGGCGACGCCGTCGACCACGGTGGCGAGTCCGGTCTTCGTAAGCTTGGCGCGCTGAATGTCGCCGGCACCGTTGGTGATGACGCCGATTGTCCAAGCGGCCGCCCGCAGACGGGCCAGGCCCTCGAGGACCACGGGACGGCATGTGACGGCAGACGACATGAGATCGACGTACTCCTGCCACAAGTTCGCGGCCGACACCTCCAGGCCGAAGGCTCCACGCAGCCGAGCGAAGTCGCCGGCAGTCGCTCGTTCAGCCAGCTCAGTTCGCAGCCAGAGTTCGGCGTCCTGAGGGAGAGCGTGGGAACGGCACAGACGGCTCACAGCGTCGTCGAGCGCCGACTGACGATCGACCAGTGTGCCATCCAGGTCGAGCAGGGCGAGGGTCATGTGGGCGACCCTACCTCTGGCTCTAGCTGCGCAGATGCTGACAACGCACCACCCCTACAGACTGCCCTGCCGAGCGACACGTAGCTGAGATGCCATCAAATGCTCTGTAGGGAGCTGCTTTCTATGTACAGTTTGAGATCACCAGGAAGGGGGAGTGATGAATGATCTGAACGAGGCCGTGGACGCGCTGCTCAGTCGGCCTGCTGATGTCCTTCCTTCTCCTGAGGTGCGGGCCAGGCTCCGCAAGGCATCTGGACTCACTCAGGAAGAGGTCGCTCGGGCCTTCGGCGTACACCGGATGGCGTTTCTACGCTGGGAAAACGGTCAGTCCATGCCTCGTCGGCGGCATCGTGACGCATACCTCCGCCTGCTGAAGGGGTGGGCCGACAAGCACCCCGAGGCCGCCCTCGGATCCGGCCTTGCGAAAGCAGGCTGAGGTGAACGGCTTCGACTGGCCCCCCTAGGAAACGCCGAAGCGGCCCTGTCGCCACAACAGGACCGCTTCCTAGCGAATCGACTCACCAGCCCTGAGAAAGCTTTGAGTCGTGAGCAGCGAGGTGACCTCGTCTGCCGGGTGATGCCCGTGGGCCCAAGAGCCCGCGTGGTCACCTGTACCCAGAGTATGCGCAGAAGATTGCGCAACGCCACTACTCCGGGGTCCACATAGGTCACATTTGCTGGTCGCGGCTCCCCTACCTGGGGAGATACATCCCTATGCGCCACCAGACTCTCTCGGCGAAGGCGCCGGGGGGTATCCGCGTTCGCGGACACGCCATGGCCATCTGCGCGACCGTCGGCCACGCCCCCGCGGCCGACGCCATCTCCTACGTCCGCCCCGCCTGGGGGGTGGCACTGTGATTCAGCATATGAACCTGGTGTTCCAGGCGGAAGGGCTGAGCGTGGGGGAGGGCGCGTTCTTGATGGCGTGCGCCAATCACACCGACGACCGGGGTTACGTCATCGCGCACATGCAGCAGCTGGCGGACGAGGCGCACATGTCTCTCAGGTCCGCGCGGGACCAGCGTGCCCGGCTGGAGAAGCGCCGGCTGCTCAAGGCGGGGCAACGGTTCAGCCCGAAAAATGGGGCGCAGCTCGCCAACCTGTTCCGGATCAACCTGGATTTGCTGGCCAGCATGAAGCGCGCGCGCCGAGACTACGGGCCGTCCCTCGTGGAGGAGCTCACCTTCAGCGAGACACCCGAGGAAAAGCCCAGCTCAAACCCCCCGGCGAAATTTGCCGCCCCTCCGTCAGACCCCCCGGCAGATCTCGCACCCCCCTCGGCAGATCTCGCACGCTCCCCGGCAGATCTCGCAGGGGCAGGGGCGGCGAAATCTGCCCCCCTTCTCCTTCCTTCTTCCTCCCCCTCTTCTCTCCCTCCGGGCGCGGGCGTCGCGAGAGGTGTTGACGCCTCAGAGAGCACAGCACCGGACGGAGAGAGGGAGAGGGTGGCTTCGCCCGAGGGCGAGAACGACTCCGGGGCTGGGCTGCCGCAGCAGCGCGAGGGTTCAAACCCAAGCACAGCAGCGGGGGGCCGGATCGTGGCCGCGTACGCGGCCGCCCTCGGGCGGCCGGTGCTGAAGGGCACCAGGGCCAAGCTGGAGCGCCAGGCGGTGGAGCTGCTCGGGCAGGGACTGCCGGAGACGTGGCTGTGCGACCGAGCAGAAGAGCTGGCGGCGCGCGGCTGGTCCGACCTTGTCCAGCATGCAGAACGGTCCACCGCTCCGATCCAGGGGCAGGGTGGGAGGGTCGGCTCCCGCCGGGCCGGCCCGCCGGAGTGGTGCGGTGAGTGCGGTGAGGACAACCCGGCCGCACGCCTCAACCCGCGGTTCCGGACCCTCGGTGAGATGGGCGGTGGCGAGAAGTGCCCACGTTGCCATCCTGACCGAGTCATCTCCCCGGCCGCGTGAAAGCCACCACGAAGGCGCCCTGAGCGCCTCCTCGCGGCCGATCACCCCCTTCGGTGTCAATTCCCCTCAGCGGGCACCGTGATCGACCGTCAGGGGGGCGCACAACCGATCTTGAAAGGAATTCTTCGCGATGGGTCTGATCTCCGACAGCCTGGACCGCGCCACCCAGAAGGCGTTCACCCGCTCGATCCCGAAATCCGCGCCCGTGCAGATGCGCTACCTGGTCCGCCAGCTCAAGGGCACCCGCCCGGTAGCGGAGCTACTCGGTGTGTCCCAGCGCACCGTGGAGCGCTACGTGAAGGACCAGATCCGCCGGCCCCGCCCCGATCTAGCCCAGCGCCTGGCGGACGCCGTCCGCGCCCGCTGGCAGCCCCGCATCCGCGAACAGGCCCGCCGACAAGCCGCGGCCACCACCGGCATCATCATCGATACCCGCGCCCGGTTCGGATTCACCGCCGCTCCGGGCACCACCGACGACGCCCGCATCCGACACCTCACCCTCGCCCTCCCACCCGCCTACGCCGCCCGCCTCTTCGACGCCCGGGCCGCCGGCGCCACCGAAAACCAGCTGCGCGCCATCACCGCAGAAGGACTCGGCGAGACCTACTTCCGTGACGGCGGCCGCCGCGCCCACGGCCTGGAAGTGGAGTTCACCGACGTCGAGCAGCTCGACTTCGACCTGTGAAGCAGGCACGCATTCGCATGCGGGTGATCTTCTATGCCACTGCGTTACCCGGCCGTCCCTCCCAGGAGTTGACCGGGCATGATCCCACGACTGATCAGCGTGGCAGCCGGCGCGACCGCCGTCCTTGCCGTCATTGCGACTGCGCCGGCCCTGGCAGCGCCGGCGGCCGCACCCCGGCCCCACGCGTGCAACACACAGGCAGCGGCCGCGCAACTGCACACCACCGCCTCAGCCGTACATTTGCGCGAGGGCCGAGGCACACGCCACCGCTCCCGCACCGTCCTGCCGAGGAACACCGACTTCTACGCAGAGTGCTGGGGCCGCCTTCAGACTGATACGTGGTGGGCGTTCGGCCGAGTCGTCTCCGGGCCCCACAACGGCCTGCACGGGTGGGTGAGCGGCGCCCACCTCGCCACCGGCTACCGGCACTGACCTCCGGCAACGGAGTCCCATTAGCCAGCGCGAAGACCCAGCCGCACACCACAAAGAGCAACCGTCACTGTCCTGCTCTCATCCCACTTGGACCAGCAAAAGAAGGTTCGGCGCCTGGCAGGGCTCGGCGTGGATCTCGGGACCATCCCTGCGGGTGTGGGGAGCAGGACGGGTAGTCGAGGACCAGCGCCGCGTCCTGGGGACCATCCCCGCGGGTGCGGGGAGCAGACCGAGACGCCGAACACGTCGGCCAGGTGCTCGGCACCGTGCGGGGAGCAGAACTCGGCGCCGGCCGCGAACGAGGTCATGAAGGGACCATCCCCGCGGGTGCGGGGAGCAGGGCGCGACGAAGGAGACCAGGCTCGGATCGGCGGGACCATCCCCGCGGGTGCGGGGAGCAGGCCGTCGAGAAGCGGCATCGGGCCATCCAGGACGGACCATCCCCGCGTGCGCGGGGAGCAGATGACCAGCAGGGCCGCGTAGCCCGTCCAGACGGGACCATCCCCGCGTGCGCAGGGAGCAGCTCGACTCTGGCTTGTAGCCGCCGCCCGCGTTGGGACCATCCTCGCGTGCGCGGGGAGCAGGTGGCGCTGGGCCAGTTGAGGGCGCCGGCCCAGGGACCATCCCCGCGTCCGCGGGGAGCAGTTCTAGGTCTTGTCCCAGTCGCCCGGCTTGTTGGGACCATCCCCGCGTGCGCGGGGAGCAGGGCAAGACCGCGCGCGGCTACAACGACCCGATGGGACCATCCCCGCGTGCGTGGGGAGCAGCCCCTCAGACGACCTGGCTGGGCCCGTAACGCGGGACCATCCCCGCGTGCGCGGGGAGCAGCCATGGCGATTCCGCCACCGAGCACCAGCATGGGGGCCATCCCCGCGGGTGCGGGGAGCAGGCCTCCGCGCTGGCCGGCGCGGACAAGGCCACGGAACCATCCCCGCGGGCGCGGGGAGCAGATCGGTGGCGCGGCCACCCTCGCCGTCACCGGGGGACCATCCCCGCGGGTGCGGGGAGCAGCACGTGGTCGTAGGCACCGTAGTTGGCCCACAGGGACCATCCCCGCAGGTGCGGGGAGCAGCGGCACCCAAGAGCGTGGCCGGGTTCCGTACGGGGACCGTCCCCGCGCGCGCAGGGAGCAGAACACCGACCGACTCGAGTTGGACGCCGCCTGGGGACCACCCCTGCGGGTGCGGGGAGCAGATGAACACGAACTCCAGACCGGTGGTGGTGAAGGGACCATCCCCGCGGGTGCGGGGAGCAGACCCGCGGCAGGTTGTTCCGCGCCCGGATCTCGGGACCATCCCCGCGGGTGCGGGGAGCAGCAGAACTTGCTTCTGCGACGTGCCCACCCGAAGGGACCATCCCCGCGGGTGCGGGGAGCAGACCTCGGACGGTTCGACGTCGCTGGTGTGGGAGAAACCATCCCCGCGGGTGCGGGGAGCAGTTGCTGAGGTGCTTGAGCATCGACAGTGGCGCGGGACCATCCCCGCGGGTGCGGGGAGCAGTCCGTCCTCCTGCTTCTTCGGCAGGCGGCACAGGGACCATCCCCGCGGGTGCGGGGAGCAGATGAGCCCCACCGGCTTCACGTACACCGTGGAGGGACCATCCCCGCAGGTGCGGGGAGCAGCCGACGAACTACACGGCGTTACGGATCACGCTGGGACCATCCCCGCGGGTGCGGGGAGCAGGCTTTGTGACCTGCGGTTCTACCGGGGCGAAGTGTTGGTTTCGGCAAGTTTCATCGATTCCGGCAAACGTTGCATTTAGCGCCCCAGTTCTTGGATCGCGGACCAGGCATAGTCTCGTCGTTGGCGCTGGTGCCTGTTGGCTTGTAGGCGCTGGCGGTTGATCCTTCTCATTTTCTCCATACTGGCTTCACGTGTCATCTACATCCTGTATGCATCTGGCATGACTGGGGAGAGGGTGGCCGGTTCGGGGTTGCGTGCCTGGTTGGGCGGGCCGGCGTCGAGTGTGTGGGCGAAGCACGACCGTGAGGGGGAGCGGTGGCTGCCGTTGTGGCGGCACATGGAAGACAGTGCGGCTGTGGCGGGGCGGTTGTGGGACGAGTGGCTGCCCATGTCGGTGCGGAGGCTGATCGCTGATCCGCTGCCGGGTGGGCAGGTGGCTGCTCGCCGGTTGGTGGTGTGGCTGGCGGGTGTGCACGACATCGGGAAGGCGACACCCGCGTTCGCCTGTCAGGTGGAGCAGTTGGCGCAGGTCATGCGCGGGCACGGGTTGGAGATGCGCTCGCGGGAGGCGATGGGCGCGGACCGCAGGCTCGCGCCGCACGGGCTGGCCGGTCAGGTGCTGCTGGGCGAGTGGCTTCAGGAACGCCATGGCTGGACGGTCAAGCAGACCGGGCAGTTCACAGTCGCGGTGGGCGGGCATCACGGGGTGCCGCCCGAGCACGGCCAGATCCAGGCACTTGACCGTCACCCGGACCTGCTGCGCACGCACGGTAGGAGTCAGGCACTGTGGAAGCGGGTGCAGGGCGAGCTGCTCGACGCCTGCGCGGCCGAGTTCGGCGTCGGTGAGGACCTCGCGGACTGGAAGACGGTGAAGCTTGCGCAGCCGGTGCAGGTGCTGCTGTCCGCGCTGGTCATCGTCTGCGACTGGATCGCCAGCAATCGCGACCTCTTCCCCTACTTCCCCGAGGACGTGCCCCGAACGGGGGCGGAGCGCATCGCGGCGGCCTGGGCGGGTCTGGACCTGCCGGGCCCCTGGCGGGCCGAGGAACCGACCGCGGACGTGCACGAGTTGTTCGCGTCCCGGTTCGACCTCCCGCCGGGCGCGAAAGCCCGCCCGGTGCAGGAAGCGGCTGTCGAACTGGCGCGGGAGATGGACGAGCCGGGGCTGATGGTGATCGAGGCGCCGATGGGGGAGGGGAAGACGGAGGCCGCGCTCGCCGCTGCGGAGATCCTCGCCGCGCGCTCGGGAGCGGGCGGCGTGTTCTTCGCCCTGCCGACGATGGCCACCGGAAACGCGATGTTCCCCCGCCTGCTGCACTGGCTGGACCGTCTGCCGGCCCCGCCGGGGACGCGCTACTCGGTGCTGCTCGCCCATTCCAAGGCTGCTCTCAACGACGACTTCGTCGGTCTCCTGGGCGACGGGGGTCAGCGGATCGCCGCGGTCGACGTGGACGGCCACGGCGGTGAGCAGTGGCGGCCGTCGAGCCGGGACCGTGTCGCCGGGGCCGAACTCGTCGCCCACGCCTGGCTGCGGGGGCGGAAGAAGGCCATGCTGTCGTCGTTCGTCGCGGGCACGGTCGATCAGCTGCTGTTCGCCGGGCTCAAGAGTCGGCACCTGGCGCTGCGCCATCTGGCGATCGCCGGGAAAGTCGTCGTTATCGACGAGGCCCACGCCTACGACACCTACATGAGCGTCTATCTCGATCGGGTGCTGTCCTGGCTGGGCGCCTACCGGGTGCCGGTGGTGGTGCTGTCCGCGACGCTGCCCGCCGGCCGGCGCAGGGAACTCGCCGAGGCGTACGCGGGCAAGGACGCCACGCGTGCGGCCGCGGACGCCTTCGAGGCTGTCGGGAAGGCCGGTGACTATCCGCTGCTGACGGCGGTCACGCCCGGCGGCGCGCCGCTGATGCGGCGTCCTGCGGCTTCGGCCCGAGGTACGCAGGTCGAGGTGGAGCGGCTGGATGACGACGTGGACGTCTTGGCCGATCGGCTCGAGAGGGAACTCGCCCAGGGCGGCTGTGTCCTGGTCGTGCGCAACACCGTGCGCCGGGTCCTTGAGGCGGCTGCAGTGCTGCGCCAGAGGTTCGGGGAAGGACACGTCACCGTCGCCCACTCGTGCTTCGTCGACGTCGACCGGGCCGCGAAGGACGTCTCTCTCCTGAACCGCTTCGGGCCACCGGGCAAGGCCGACCGGCCGGCAGGGGCGCACATCGTCGTCGCCAGCCAGGTCGCCGAGCAGTCCCTGGACGTCGACTTCGACCTGCTCGTCACCGACCTCGCCCCCATCGATCTCCTGCTGCAACGCATGGGACGCCTGCATCGCCACCTGCGCAGCGGCCCGGAGCAGACCGACCGGCCCGAGCGGCTGCGCCAGGCACGCTGGCTGATCACCGGCGTCGACTGGAACGCCCCAGTGCCGCGGCCGGTTGCCGGCTCGGTCGCCGTGTGCGGGGCGTATGCGCTTCTGCGTTCGGCGGCCGCGCTGCTGGAGCACCTCGACGGTAGCCCACGGCGGCCGGTGGGGCTTCCGGCCGACATCAGCCCCCTGGTGCAGCGCGCCTACACCGACACGTTGGACGCCCCGGCCGGCTGGATGCAGGCGCTCGAGGACGCCCGGGCACGTCATGAGGAGCATCGTGCGGACCAGGCCGAGCGGGCCGCGACGTTCCGGCTGGATGCCGCGGCCCGGCCCGGCCGGCCGCTGTTCGGCTGGGTTGCCGCGGGTGTCGGGGACGCGGACGACACCCGCCAGGGGCGGGCCCAGGTACGCGACAGCCGCGAGAGCCTGGAGGTCGTGGTCGTCCAGCGGCGCGCCGACGGCAGTCTGGCAACGCTTCCGTGGCTCAAGCCGGACCGCAAGGGCCGCGTGCTGGCAGGGCTGCCCCTGCCCACGGACCAGGTGCCGACCGCGCTCGCGGCCCGCACCGCGGCCAGCTGCGGGCTGCGGCTGCCGATCCAGTTCAGCTTCCCCGACGTGATGGACCGGGCCCTCGACGAGCTCGAGGAACTGTACGTCCCGGCCTGGCAGACCAAGGACAGTCACTGGCTCGCCGGCCAGCTGATCCTGCCGCTCGACGAGCACTGTCAGACCCGCCTGGCAGGCTTCACCCTCCGGTACAGCCCGAGTGACGGTCTTGAGGTGACCCGTGCCTGATTCCGAGCAGAGCAGCAGCGGTGGTGTGCTGTCGTTCGACCTCACCGCCCAACCGTGGATTCCCGTCCTGCGACTGGACGGCAGTCAGGTGGAGTTGTCGCTGCGCGAGGTGTTCGAGCAGGCCCACGGCCTGCGGCGCATCGTCGGTGACCTGCCCACCCAGGAGTTCGCCCTGGTACGGCTGCTGCTCGCCGTTGTGCACGACGCGCTCGACGGGCCGCAGGACACCGACGACTGGGCGCAGTTGTGGGCCCATGAAGATTGCTTCGCGCCGGTCGGGGCGTATCTTGAAGAGCAGCGGGACCGGTTCGACCTGCTGCACACCCGGGCGCCGTTCTTCCAGACCGCGGGGCTGCAGACCGGGCAGGGGGAGGTGTTCTCCCTCAACCGGATCGTGGCCGACGTCCCCAACGGGGAGCCTTTTTTCACCGCCCGGATGCCTACCGTCGAGCGGCTCACCTTCGCCGAGGCGGCCCGCTGGGTCGTGCACGCGCACGCCTATGACACCTCCGGCATCAAGACCGGCGTGGAGGGCGACCCGCGGGCCAAGGGAGGCAAGGTCTACCCGCTCGGTGTCGGCTGGGCCGGCAACCTCGGAGGCGTTTTCGTCGAGGGCCGCACCCTGCGCGAGACGCTGCTGCTGAACCTGGTGGCCGCCGACACCGCCAACCTGCAGATCGACGACACCGACGCCCCGGCGTGGCGCAGGCAGCCCTGCGGGCCGGGCGGCACGGAGCGCGCCCCCACGGGGGTGCGCGATCTGTACACGTGGCAGACGCGGCGCCTGCGCCTGCATTTCGACGCCTGCGGCGTGCACGGCGTCGTCCTCGGCTACGGCGACCCGCTGGCCCCCCGGGATCGTCAGCATCGGGAGCCGATGACCGCCTGGCGTCGCAGCCGGGCACAGGAGAAGAAGCTGAAAACGCTCCCGGTCTATCTGCCGCGCGAGCACGCGCCCGAGCGGTCCGCCTGGCGCGGGATCGGCGCGCTGGTCGCGAACGAGGCCGGCAGCAGCCAGGGGCCGGAGCCCGCCGACTACCTGCGGCCGGGAATCCTGGAGTGGGTGGCCCGCCTGGTGACGGAAGGCGAACTCGAGCCCGGTTTCCTGATCCGGGCGCGGATCGTCGGCGCGAGCTACGGCACGCAGCAGTCCGTCATCGACGAGATCGTCGACGACCACGTGGCCATGGCCGTCGTCCTGCTCCACCAGCAGGACCGGCGCTACGCCGAGCAGTCCGTCGCCGCCGTCGCCGACGCCGACCTCGCGGTCAACGCGCTCGGCGATCTCGCCACGAACCTGGCCCGCGCGGCCGGCACCGAGACGGACGGGCCCCGCTCCACCGCGCGCGATCTCGCCTACGGCCTCCTCGAGGCCCCCTACCGCACCTGGCTGGCCCATCTCGCCGACACCGACGACCCCTACGCGCAGCGCACCGCCTGGCAGCAGCAGGTGCACTCCATCGCCGGCCGCATCGGCGACCGGCTGATGGCCGCGGCAGGGAACGCGGCCTGGCAGGGCCGGACCGTCCAGCTCAAGCACGGCACCGAGTGGCTTAACTCCTCCCTCGCCGGCAAGTGGTTCCGCGCCGCCCTCCACAAAGGCCTGGGACACCCCGACCCTGACGACAGACGGCCGGCGACGGACGCAAGCCCGGCACCCGCCACCACCGCGAAGGCACCCGCATGACCACCTCTTCCGCACCCGTCACCGTCACCGCCCGCGAACGGGTGACCCGGCTCGCCGCCGACCACCTCACAGCCCTGCAGCGGGGCTATCTCGCCGACCAGTCCCACTCGGTCGCCTCCCTCGCCAGGCTCCGGCGCGGCGCCGGACGGCAGGCCGGACAACTCCCCGACCTGTGGGCACTGATCGACACCGGCCCCCTGCACCAAACCCCCACCGGCGCCCGGCCCCTGACCGAGCAGGAGCTGGCAAGAGCCGAGGACGCCCTGCACGTCGCCCTCACCCTCTACGCACTGCACCAGCAGTCCCGCCGCACCGGCATGTATCAGGCCGACCGGCAGGACCGCCGCCGCGGCCTGGGCGCCGCGGTGCGCCGGATGATGAAACCCGGCGAGATCGACGCACCCGTGCACAAACGCCTGGTCCGCGCCGGCACCGCCGCCGACCTGGCCACCTGCGCCCAGCGGCTGCGCGACATCGTCGTGCTGCTGCGCCGCGAAGACATCGAACTCGACCACGCGCTGCTCGCCGGACAGCTCTACACCTGGCAGCGGCCCGGCGGCGCGGCCACCGTCCGCAGGGAATGGGGCCGCTCCTTCCACGCCTGGCACGACAAGCCCGCCAGCCCCCCTCACCCGGCCGCCGACCGCGACACCGCGGACACCACTCACACCGCCGACACCGCCGTCACCACGGACACCGACAAGGACGCCTCGTGAACCGCATCTTCCTCGACGTGCACGCCCTGCAGACCGTCCCGCCCAGCAACCTCAACCGCGACGACACCGGCGCCCCGAAGACCGCGGTGTACGGGGGAGTGCCGCGCGCCCGCGTCTCCAGCCAGGCGTGGAAGCGGGCCACCCGCACCTACTTCAAGGACGAGCACCTGCTCGAGCCCAGCGAGCTCGGCGTGCGGACCAAGAAGATCGTGGAGGCGGTCGCCGCCAGGATCACCGCCCTCGACCCCGCGCTCACGGGCGAGGACGCCCTGCGGATCGCGGACGAGACGGTGAAGGCAGCCGGCTTGAAGACCGAGGTGCCCAAGCGCAAGGCGAGCGCCGCCAAGGACGGTGAGCCGGAGCCGGCACCCCAGTCCAAGTATCTGGTGTTCCTCAGCAGCCGCCAACTCGACGCCCTCGCCCGCCTCGCCGTCGACGGCGCCGCCGACATCACGGCGCACCTGAAGGACAAGAAGACCAAGGACAAGGCCAGGCAACTCGCCGACACCCACCACTCCGTCGACATCGCCCTGTTCGGCCGCATGGTCGCCGACGCCGCCGACATCAACGTCGACGCCGCCGTCCAGGTCGCCCACGCCCTCAGCGTCCACCGCGTGGAGAACGAGTCCGACTACTACACCGCCGTCGACGACAAGAACACCGACGAGGAGACCGGAGCCGGCATGATCGGCACCGTCGACTTCAACTCGGCCACCCTCTACCGCTACGCCGCCCTCGGCGTCCACCAGCTCGCAGCCAACCTCGGACACGGCCTGCGCGAGGACGAGCCGCGCACCGAACCGGTCCGCCGGGCCGTCGAAGCCTTCGTCCACGGCTTCATCGCCTCCCTGCCCACCGGCAAGATCAACACCTTCGGCAACCACACCCTGCCCGACGCCGTGATCGTCAAGCTCCGCACCACCCGGCCCGTCAGCTTCGTCGCCGCCTACGAGGACCCGGTGCGCGGCGAAACGGGCGGCTACGTCCGCGAAGCGTGCGAGCGCCTGGCCGAGTACATCCCCGACATCGAGCGCGCCTACGGCGACGAAAACTCCACCCTCACCTGGGTGCTCCGCGTCGGACCCAACACCCACAAGCTCGCCGGACTCGGCACCGAATCGCCCACCATCAACGACCTCGTCACCGCCGTCGGCCAGGCCGTCGCCGAACGCCTGGAGAAGCCCGCATGAGCGTGCTGACCCTCCGGCTCGCGGGCCCCCTGCAGTCCTGGGGGGCCTCGGCCCGCTTCACCCGCCGCACCACCGAATCCGCCCCCACCAAGAGCGGCGTCATCGGCATGCTCGCCGCCGCCGCCGGCATCCAACGCGGCGACGACACCGCACTGGCACCGCTGGCCGCCCTGCACTTCGGCGTCCGCATCGACCAGCCCGGCACCGGCGTACGCGACTTCCACACCGCCCACCACGGCGTCACCGGCAAATCCATGCCGCTGTCCGAACGCTTCTACCTCGCCGACGCCGTCTTCGTCGCCGCCCTCGAAGGCGACCCGAGGCTGCTCACCGAACTGAACGCAGCACTGCGCGCCCCCGTGTATCCGGCGTTCCTCGGCCGCCGCTCCTGCCCGCCCTCCCTCCCCGTCGAACTCGGCCTCCACCCCCACGGCGACCTGCTCGACGCCCTACGCACAGAGCCCTGGCAGGCCTCACCCTGGTACCGCAAACACCACCGCAGCCAAGACCACGTCGAACTGACCGTGCTGCGCGAGGCGCACCCCGACGAGCACCACACCGCGGACACCCTGCGCGACCAGCCGCTCAGCTACGCCGCCGAACACCGGCGCCACGCCCTGCGCACCCGCGTCACCTGCAGCGTCCGCATCCCCAACCCGTCCGCCCGGCACCTGCCCCGCCACGACCCCTTCGACGCCCTGGACGAAGAGAGCGCCTGATGTACCTCACCCGCTTCCGCGTGAACACCGCACGCACCGGCGCCCGCCGCCTGCTGTCCTCACCCCAGGCCATGCACGCAGCCGTCATGTCGTCCTTCCCGACCCTGCTGCCCACCGACGCACCCCCCACGGACGGGCCCCGCGTGCTGTGGCGACTGGACCACACCACCCGCGCCGAAGTCATGCTGTACATCGTCAGCCCCGACCAGCCCGACCTCACCCACCTGGTCGAACAGGCCGGCTGGCCCGCAGCCGCCGACCCCACCGCACCCGGCTGGCAAAGCCGCCCCTACGGCCCGCTCCTCGACCGGCTCACCACCGCAGACCGATGGGCCTTCCGCCTCACCGCCAACCCCGTCCACCACGCCCGCCGAAAAGACGACGAACCCACCAAACGCACCGCGCACATCACCCCGACGCACCAGATGGGCTGGCTCCTCAAACGCCAAGAAGCCTGCGGCTTCCGCGTCCTGGAAAAAACAGACGGCAACAGGCTGCTCCCCAGCGGCACCACCCACACCAAGCAACCCCACCACGGCGACCGGTACGAACTGACCGTCCGCGACAAACGCACCCTCGCCTTCGACAAGCACCACAGCACCAAGGGCAGCCGCCGGGCACCCGTCAGCCTGGTCACCGTCACCTTCGACGGCCGCCTGGAAGTCACCGACCCGCAACTGCTGCGCCGCGCCCTGACCCAAGGGATCGGCAAGGCCAAGGCCTACGGCTGCGGCCTGCTCACCCTGGCACCACTCGCCCCGACCGGATGAACCGGTGACCACAATCTCCCGGCGCCCCACGCTCACCCCACGCCAACTCACCCGCACCGGCGAACGGCTCTCCTTCGTCTACCTCGAGCGCTGCACCGTCCACCGCGACGCCAACGCCATCACCGCCGAGGACGCCGACGGCACCACCCACATCCCGTCGGCGACCATCGGCACCCTCCTCCTCGGCCCAGGCACCCGCATCACCCACCAGGCGATGAGCGTCCTCGGCGAAACCGGCGCCGCCGTCTGCTGGGTGGGAGAACAAGGAGTGCGCTACTACGCCGGCGGCCGCGCCCTGACCCGCTCCTCCGCGCTCGCCGAAGCACAAGCCGTGCAGTGGGCCAACGTCCGCAGCCGCCTCGCCGTCGCCCGCGCCATGTACCGGCTGCGCTTCCCCGACGAGGACCCCACCGGCCTGACCCGCAAGGAACTCCTCGGCCGCGAAGGCACCCGCGTCAAGGACTGCTACCGGGCCCAGTCCGCCCGGACCGGCGTCCCCTGGCGCGGCCGCCGCTACACCCCTGGTGACTTCACCAGCGGTGACCCGGCCAACCAGGCCATCACCGCCGCCGCCCAGTGCATGTACGGCATCGCCCACGCAGTCGTCGCCTCCCTCGGCTGCAGCACCGCCCTCGGATTCGTCCACTCCGGGCACGAGCTCTCCTTCGTCCTCGACATCGCCGACCTGTACAAGACCGAGATCGGCATCCCACTCGCCTTCGACATCGCCGCCGAAACCGAAGAAGACATCGGCTCACGCACCCGCCGTGCCCTACGGGACCGCATCAACGAAACCTCCCTGCTCGACCGCTGCGTCAACGACATCAAACGCCTCCTGCTGCCAGAGACCACCCCGACCGAGGCGATGAACCACGACCACGATGTCGTCACCCTCCACAGCGACGGCCACACCGTCCCCGCGGGCCGGAACTACGGCGAAGGAACCGACCACAACGACACCTACAGCGACACGGACATCAGCTGGTGACCGTCATCGTCCTCACCAACTGCCCGCCCGGCCTGAGAGGCTTCCTCACCCGCTGGCTCCTCGAAATCTCCGCCGGCGTCTTCATCGGCAACCCCTCGGCACGGATCCGTGACCTGCTCTGGGCCGAGGTCCAGCAATACGCCGGCCAAGGCCGCGCCCTCCTCGCCCACACGACGAACAACGAGCAGGGCTTCACCTTCCGCACCCACGACCATGCGTGGCACCCGGTAGACAAAGAAGGACTCACCCTGATCCGTCGCCCCAACGCTCAGGGCACCTCGAAACCCACGGCTGCCTCACGCAAAGGCTGGAGCAACGCGTCCAAGCGACGGCAGTACGGCAGATGACCATGCTTATGTGCTTTGTGGCATTTGCCGGGATCAGTGAAACTGTCTCGTACCGGCCAGCCCTCGTGACAAAGCCCCAGGTCACCAAGAGTGCTCCCCGCGCCTGCGGGGATGGTCCCTGCCCCCTTCGCTGCCCCGACGGCCGCACCTTGTGCTCCCCGCGCCTGCGGGGATGGTCCCTGGCCCGAGTACTTCGGCAGGAGATACAGCATGTGCTCCCCGCGCCTGCGGGGATGGTCCCGCGAGATCAACCATTTCGCGGAAATGTTCCGCGTGCTCCCCGCGCCTGCGGGGATGGTCCCCCGGCCCCCGTACCGGACCTGCTGGCCCTGTTGTGCTCCCCGCGCCTGCGGGGATGGTCCCGAGGAACTGGCCGAAGCCGAAGCCCGCCAGCCGTGCTCCCCGCGCCTGCGGGGATGGTCCCTCACCCCGTATGCGACAGCCGTCGCCCCGCAGGTGCTCCCCGCGCCTGCGGGGATGGTCCCGCGAGCGTCACCGCCGTCGCCGCAGGCGGCCGGTGCTCCCCGCGCCTGCGGGGATGGTCCCGGCCAGCGCATCAGCATCCCGTCGGCCGGCCTGTGCTCCCCGCGCCTGCGGGGATGGTCCCCACTCCCCGCGCTCGTCCAGCGCGGCCTGGACGTGCTCCTCGCGCCTGCGGGGATGGTCCCCGGACCGCGGTGCGCTTGTCCGGGTAGAGCTGGTGCTCCCCGCGCCTGCGGGGATGGTCCCCTCTTCCAGGCTGGTGATCGCGCCGATCGTCTGTGCTCCCCGCGCCTGCCGGGATGGTCCCGGCTCCCCACCCCCGCGGCCGCGGAGCCGGCCGTGCTCCCCGCGCCCGCGGGGATGGTCCCGAGATCCGGCTGGTCGGCCAGGGCGCCGGCAAGTGCGCCCCTCGCCCGCAGGAGTGCGTGCGCTTCAATTATCGTTGCAGGCGCCACAAGTGCTCCCCGGGCCTGCGGGGATGGTCCGATGCTGCAGCGTATGCGTGACCTGGCGATGAAGTGCTCCCCGCGCCCGCGGGGATGGTCCCCCGGGCCCCGTATTCCCGCCGGGCAGCTTGTGGTGCTCCCCGCGCCCGCGGGAATGGTCCTGCCTTCGACCGGACCAACCAGCCGAACGAGGTGTGTTGCCCGCGCCCGCGGGGATTGTCCCGGGTGTGAGTCGAAGTGGGCCAACTACCTTGCTGGTGAGGGACTTGTCTTGCCCGCGGCGCTGACCTACCTGCTGCAGGAATGAAGTCCGGGGGAGTTCAACAAGTGGTGCAACCTGACGAATTCGAAGTTTGGTACACAGCGGAAGACTTTCCGGACACCTTCCACAAGACCGGCCGGATGGTCTTCACCGTCGATGCTCTCGCGCACGCCCTGTTCACCACGGGCAGAGCGCCGCATGATCAGGCCTCCTATGGCTGGACATCCGTCTACGAATGGCTTCACCGCGTTGCGCTCATTCCTGCCTACATCCGCCGGGCACCTACGGGGCGCCTCACCCGATCCGATCTCGCACGTGACCTGGACCGATCGGAGAAGGTGGCGCTCTCTTATGCCTTGGGGCAGGCCATGACCGGCGTCTTCAGTCAACAGGTTGTTTCAGTGCGGTTCCTGATGCACGTAGACCGGTATGCCGCCCGCTACGGCATCCGTTTCGCCGCCAACACCCGCCGACGCGCCGACTTGTTCGGGGAGAGGCAGTCGGGCGGATGGGTCGTTGCCGAGGCCAAGGGCCGGTCCGGCAACATCGATGACGAACTCAAAGAGACGATGCGGGCCCAGAAACGGACAATCCGATCGGTCGGAGGAAGGCCGCCCGCTCTGGCATACGCATGCGCCGCCCACTTCCCCCAGTACAAAGGGGTGCCCGATCATCTCAAGCTCCACGCCGTGGATCCGGAAGAGGCAGAGCTCGAAGCCTTCGATCTGCCAGCGGGCCGAGACCGGTTCATCCTGGCCTACTACGAGCCCTTCCTGGCAGCACTGGAGGCGGGGCAGGAAGAGTCCACCCTCGACGGGTATGAGCTCGCATCCTTCGGTCCATTCCAGGTCAGCGTCGGCGTCCTGACCGCAGTCGTCCAACGCGTGAGACGGGCACAACAGGGCCGCACTGACCACCTATACGAAGACGTCGCTGAGCTCCTCGACACTCACCTGACCACTGCCAGGTCGGCCAACCGGTTCATGGACGGAACCATCATCATGAGCAAGTGGCAGCAAGCGCTCAACCAAGAAGACTGGAGCACCGAGACAGACGGGAGCTACCCAGAATGGTGGTAAAGCTGAAAGCTGTCAGCCGCTTCGAGGGAGCCCACCCCGCGAGGGCGGTACAGCGTCAGCAGCGCGCTTGCGCCGGCATGCATTCGTTAGCAGCTTGACCGCGTGGGAGCGACACCGTGTTCTCTGCGCCCTCGGGGATGGTCCCGGCTGGGGGAGGGCCGACAGCGGACAGGCGTGGTGCTCCCCGCGCCCGCGGGGATGGTCCCAGCGACCGCCGCGGTGAGAACCGCGGCGGTGAGTGCTCCCCGCGCCCGCGGGGATGGTCCTTCGCCTCCTCAGGTCCCGTCTCACAGTGGTGGGTGCTCCCCGCGCCCGCGGGGATGGTCCCCCGGCGGCGGAGCAGGAGGAGCTGACCCGGCTGTGCTCCCCGCGCCCGCAGGGATGGTCCCTGGCAGCGCGCCCAGCCCTGGACCGG
This sequence comes from Streptomyces sp. NPDC005706, assembly GCF_040631045.1. NCBI lineage: Bacteria > Bacillati > Actinomycetota > Actinomycetes > Kitasatosporales > Streptomycetaceae > Streptomyces > Streptomyces sp. NPDC005706. Next base: position 50,885 of record NZ_JBEXYS010000032.1, read on the forward strand.
GGAACTGCGTCCCGCCCGCGGCCGCGCCCAGCGGGAGAACACGAGCGGGGACGGGGTCCGCACCAGCCGCCGGCAGCGTGAGGTGATGCGGCTGCTTTGCTCGGGGATGTCGCAGCCGTCGACCGCCCAACGGATCGGGGTGTCCAAGCGGACCCTGGAGGCGGAGATCGTCACCCTGAAGTGCTCCTCGGCCCTGAGCGCTGTCACGTGGAGGATCGTCAGAACCGGCTGTAGCGGTGTGTACGGGTCGCTACGCTGGTGGGTATGGGGAAGAAGCAGATCAATGTCCGTGTGGACCAGGACGAGTATGACGTGATTGCGGAGCGGGCGGCGGCGGCCGGCATGGACGTGTCGGAGTACGCCCGGCGGGTGCTGGCGGATGAGGGCAACGACCTGCGGCACCGGTTCCTTGGTGCGGGGGAGTACTTCGCGCAGGAGTGGGGTCCGCACTTCGCTGAGCGGTTCGGACACCCGGCCCCGGAGGCCAAGGGCGAGGCGCAGGGGCGGGCTGCGTGATCTTGCACATCGACCGTGCCTGGCTGTTGGATCTCGCGCACCGGAGCGTGCCCGGTGATCCGGACGTCCTCGACTTCGGGACGCTGCAGGCCGCGGTGGCCCGGCACGCCGACAGGGTGATGGACCGGCCTGTGTATGCGCAGGTTCATCACCGTGCGGCTGCGCTCATGCACCAGTTGATCCGCGTGCCAGCGCTGGAGTACGCGAACGAGCTCTTCGGTGCGATCGTCGCGGCTGCCTATCTGTCGGCGTCTGGCGCGATGGTGACGGTGGATCACAAGCAAGCGGCGGACCTGGCCGAGCGGATCGCACGGGACGGGCTTGACGTGCGGGAAGTCGCGGACGAGATCAAGGGATGGACCTCCCCGTCGCAAGGTTGAGCTGGACTTGTGGAACTCGCCGTGGTGGTAGGTGGAGTGCTGCCCGCGCCTGCGGGGATGGTCCCGATCCCGAGTACGGGGACCCGAGTGACCGGCTGTGCTCCCCGCGCCCGCGGGGATGGTCCCCGAGCCGCCATCGTCTCCACCGCGGCGACCGCGTGCTCCCCGCGCCCGCGGGGATGGTCCCGCGTACGGCCTGAACGCGGCCGTGGCCGTGTAGTGCTCCCCGCGCCCGCGGGGATGGTCCCAGCTCGGGGTAGCGGTCGGCGAACGGCTGGAGGTGCTCCCCGCGCCCGCGGGGATGGTCCCGCGTACGGGTCGAGCGGCATATCGGCCGTGATGTGCTCCCCGCGCCCGCGGGGATGGTCCCGGCAGCGAGGCCAGGATTTCGGCGCGCACAGGTGCTCCCCGCGCCCGCAGGGATGGTCCCCTCCTCCTGCAGGTCGCTGATGGTGTGGGTCTGGTGCTCCCCGCGCCCGCGGGGATGGTCCCCTCGTCTACGTCCGCGCGGAACTGCGTGCCGAGTGCTCCCCGCGCCCGCGGGGATGGTCCCCTGATCCGGGGTAAGCGAGTCATACCCTGCAAGTGCTCCCCGCGCCCGCGGGGATGGTCCCGTGTCCTGATACAGGTGGGCGTGCTGCTCCTTGTGCTCCCCGCGCCCGCGGGGATGGTCCCTACGCCACCGACGTAGAGATGGGCACCGCCCCGTGCTCCCCGCGCCCGCGGGGATGGTCCCATGGGCCGGCGGCCGAACGGACCACCCCAGTAGTGCTCCCCGCGCCCGCGGGGATGGTCCCGGCAGCGGCCGCGGCAGCGGCCGCGGCAAGAGCAAGCGCGGCGAGTGCTCCCCGGGCCCGCGGGGATGGTCCCAGGGTTGAGCAGGGCACGCACGCCACGCCACCAGCATGTGCTCCCCGCGCCCGCGGGGATGGTCCCTTGGACAGGTCCAGGGTGATGGTCTTGTTGATGTGCTCCCCGCGCCCGCGGGGATGGTCCCGTCACGTCCCGCCCGGCGGGTATGACGGGGTAGTGCTCCCCGCGCCCGCGGGGATGGTCCCAAGGAGCTGCAGGCATGATGTTCACGATGGTGGTGCTCCCCGCGCCCGCGGGGATGGTCCCACCGAGTGGACCCTCGACCTGTTCATGGACCGGTGCTCCCCGCGCCCGCAGGGATGGTCCCGACATGGTCGACGTCCAGTAGCCCGGCGGGAGGTGCTCCCCGGGCCCGCGGGGATGGTCCCGACGGGGCGCGGCGCACCAACCGCGAGGGCAAGTGCTCCCCGTGCCCGCGGGGATGGTCCCAGAGAATCCAACCGCGCACGGAAGCGGTTTTCGTGCTCCCCGCGCCCGCGGGGATGGTCCCGACGTAGAAACCGGCCTGTGTGCCGGGTGTGCGTGCTCCCCGCGCCCGCGGGGATGGTCCCAAGGACCAGTCCACGGCCCACATCTTTCTGCAGTGCTCCCCGAGCCCGCGGGGATGGTCCCCTGTCCGCCAACACGCAACGCATCTACGGCCGGTGCTCCCCGCGGCCGTGGGGATGGTCCCATCGGTGGAACCCGTGAGACCGTCCCACGCACGTGCTCCCCGCGCCTGCGGGGATGGTCCCCACGGGAACTACCTGGCCACCAAGGAGGAACGGTGCTCCCCGCACCCGCGGGGATGGCCCCGCCATCGTCGCCCAGCGGCGGTGCGGCTTCTGGCGCTCCCCGCGCCCGCGGGGATGGTCCCGGGCCCGGCAGCGTCGCATACCGTGCGCCCTGGTGCTCCCCACGTCGGTGGGGATGGTCCCACCGAGCGGATCAAGAAAGTCGGCGAGTCGTTGTGCTCCCCGCGCCAGCGGGGATGGTCCCCTCGGCGCCGAGTACGCCGGTCTCACCCTGGAGTGCTCCCCGCGCCCGCGGGGATGGTCCCACCAACAGCAACAGCGCGTACGCGCTGGACATGTGCTCCCTGCGCCCGCGGGGATGGTCCCGTGATCCAGGGGCAGCCCGCTCTCCGGCCGCGTGCGCCCCGCGCCCGCGGGGATGGTCCCGAGTGCTACCACGGCCGCCTGCCGCCCTACGCGTGCGCCCCGCGCCTGCGGGGATGGTCCCGTGATGTCGTCTACGGTCACGTTCGGCAGCCCGTGCTTCCCCCGCTCGCAGGGATGGTCCGCTGTTTTCTTGATGACTGCCCCGGGGGTTTGCCGGACTGGAGGAGGCCCCAGATGATTCGTGCTGGGCGTCTGCATGTGGTGCGTACGCTGGCCGATATTGCGGTGCGGCAGGGCATCGCGGTGCAGACCCTTCTCAACTCCGGGCGGCATCTGGCGGAGGGTTTCCCGGCGCCGTTGAACGCGGGTCGGACGCGGTTGTATGACGGCGAGCAGGTGGATGCGTGTCTCGCGGGCCTTCCCGTTCCGCCGCTTCCGGTGACCGATGACGACGAGGACCTTCTGGATCGTCAGGAGGCCGCCGCGCTGCGGGGGATGACCGCGCAGCGGTGGGACCGCCGCAAGTTGGATCCTGCTGTGAGTGAGCATGTGTTGCTGGTGGGCGGGGTTGAGCATTGGCCGCGCCGTGTCGTGCGCGATCACACTCCCACGCCCCGCCGTCATGCTGGCGGTGGTCGGCCCGCCGGCGTGGGGGACCAGGTTCCCCGCGACCAGCTCCCGGCGCTCGTCGCGCAGCTCTTGGACGACGACCCTGCCCTCACCGCAGCCGGCGTCACCGACCGTCTGGGCGTGCACCCCGACACGGCGCAGGATGCGCTGACCCAGTGCCGTGCGGAGCGGATGGCGGAAGTGATGGAGCAGCGCGGGGGGACGGCCGCCGAGGCCGCCGCCGCGCTCGGCTATCCGGCTGGCCTGATCCGCCGCGCGAGCGTCCGCGCTGAAGCCGTCCTGCGCAGCCGCCGGGCGCGCTCGTACCTCGTCGCCGTCGCCCAGGTTCTGCACGCCCGCGGCTGGATGACCACCGACTCCCCGCCGGCCGTTCAGTACCCCGAGGACGACGCCTGCGTCGCCGTGCTCGTCCTCGACACCCCCTCAGCACCGGCGCCCGCTTTGGTGTGGTCGGAGCGGCACGGCTGGCGCATCGCGGTCTCCCGCCGTCATCCGCTCGGTCGGGGCGGGGCTTGGCTGCCGCCCGGCCCGGGGGTGTGTCACCTCGCGACCGGCACGACTCCCTTCCCCGCTGTCTTGGTGGACGCCCTCGACAGCACCGATCCACTGGAAGGCGATCAGCCTCCGCATCCGCACCGTCCGCGCCGCCGGCTGGTGCGAGTGTGAAGGCGAGTGCGGACGCGGCACCCACACCGGCCGCTGCCCAACCTCAACGGACAGCCCGCGTACTGGCACCGGCTCCAAGGTCGTCCTGACCGTTGCCCACCTCGACCACACACCGGAGAACTGCGACCCCATCAACCTCAAGGCGATGTGCCAGGGCTGCCACCTGCACTACGTGACCTTCGAGCTGTAGCGGCTACTCTGTACCGTGGGTCAGAGGTACGGCACCGGGGCCTTGTAAGGGCGCTGTGTCTGTGGGCGCCCCTGCGACCGGAACTGCGCGCCAGAGGTGTAATCGGAGGTCCCACGGCGACGCCCCCAGCCCCGCGTCGACCCCTCGGAGCTGGCGGCCGCGCCGACGAGGAGCCGACCCCCGCCGTCTGAGTTATCTCGGGTGCCGAGCAGGCAACAGGCATGTGAGGCAGGTGAGGCAGGTGGCCTCAGCGCACCGTGTCTGACAGATATCTACGGGTTGTTCAGGCACGTAAGGCATGTTGAGTCTGAACCGTTCCCGTGCCCAGGGCGTCCATGTGGGCACCCGACACCGTGGAGCCGCCGCACCATGAGCACACCTTCAACAGCGCCGTCCTGGCGGCATTGCGCGCACGGCGCGGACGCGACCAGCGATCCCGTCGGCTGCCGCGGCGTCCACGTCGCCGGCCACACCGCATGCCTCGCCCACCTGGCCGATGCCGACCGCGACGCTTACCTGGCCAACCTGACTCCCGGCGCCAGCATCGACCACCGAGGCACCACCTTCACTGACTCCCTCCTCACCACCCTGCTCGACGCCCTCCAAGACCCCGAAACCGGTGAGGCCCGCTTAGGTACTGCCATGTTCTGGCAGGCGATATTCGAGGGCAGCGCCGGGTTCAACTCGGTGACCTTCGAAGGCGACGCCGTGTTCCGGGAAGCAACCTTCGAGGGCTACACCACGTTCGAATCGGCGATCTTCGAGCATACCGCCATGTTCGATTCGGCAACTTTCGAAGGAGACGCCGTTTTCTGGGGGGCGGCTTTCCGAGGCGAGACCTTCTTCCAATCGTGCACTTTCGCGGGCGGCTTCGCCGCGTTCGGGGAAACGTCTTTCGGGCAAGTTGCCATCTTCCGCCATGCGGCTTTCAAGAGCGACGTCGGGTTCCGGGAGGCGACCTTTAAAGGCTACGCCCAGTTCGGAGGGGCGACCTTCGAGAACGACGTCGTGTTCTGGGGGACGACTTTCGAGGACGACGCGTCGTTCTGGTCGGCGACCTTTGTGAAGGCTGACCAGTTCGGCCCTGCGGTGTGTGCTGGGCAGGTTGTGCTGTCGGGTGCCGTCTTCGGCGGCCCGGTGACTCTCTCATTCGCTGCACGCCGTCTGGAGTGCCGTCGCACTCGATGGTCACAGACAGCGGAGATCCGTCTGCGCTTTGCCACGGTGGACTTCGCTCATGCCGTGTTCGAGTACCCCCTCACGATCGCCGCCGAGCCAAGTCCATTCGTACTCAGTGACGGTCGACCGCTCGCCGAGAATCGTTTACCGAGTACGTACGACCTCGGGGTGCGGGTAGCGTCGCTGCGTGGGGTGGACGCGGCCCACCTGGTCTTGGCCGACCTTGATCTGTCGGGATGTCTGTTTGCTGGCACGGTCCACTTGGACCAACTCCGTCTGGAGGGGGCCTGCACTTTCGACACGGCTCCGCCGGCCGTGCACTGGCGGCGCTGGTCGCCCGTGCGGTTCACCGCACGCCGTGTCCTCGCCGAGGAACACCATTGGCGTGCCAGCCAGCCGGGAGCAGTGCGGGGCTGGAACGTAGCAGTCCTTGGCGCCGGGCGGGCGGGGCCGTTGCAGCTCGCTCCGGTGTACCGGGCTTTGCGCAAGGCGTTCGAGGACGGAAAGCACGAGCCGGGGGCGGCAGACTTCTACTACGGGGAGATGGAGATGCGCCGCCACGCCGACGACATCCCCCGCAGTGAACGGGGGTTGCTGACCGCGTACTGGGCGCTGTCCGGCTACGGCCTGCGCGCCTCCCGGGCCCTGGCCTGGCTCGGCGCGGCCATGCTCCTCACCATCGTCCTGCTGATGGCCTTCGGCCTCGCCCAGGAACCCCCGAAGCAGACCGCGACCGGCACCGTCCCCGCCGGCGGGGGCAAGGTCACCTTCGAGATCGACAAGGACGATCCCCAGAATCCCACCGGCAACCGGTTCACCGGCGAGCGCTTCGAGAAAGCACTGAACGTCACTATCAATTCGGTGGTCTTCCGCTCCTCCGACCAGGACCTGACCACCGCCGGCACCTACATCGAGATGACCTCCCGCCTGACCGAACCCGTTCTGCTGGGCCTAGCCGTCCTCGCCGTCCGCAACCGCGTCAAACGCTGACGGCCCTGCCCCGGCGTGGCGGAGCCCAGGGAACGGTTCGGCCGAACCGTGCTGGACCGCGGCATGACGGTGGCCAAGCTCCGCTGCGGCCGCCGTATCAAGGGGGAACGCCTACGGCGCCCCGCCGTACGGCTGGCAGGCCCTTCGGTCGAGTTCCGCACGCTAGGAGCGCGGTGCGCAGTCCGGCCCTTCAGCGAGCCCACGCCTTCATGGGGTCTCTGATCCAAGACTTTGCCATCAACGTCCTGAGCGGCGTACTCATCAGCCTGTCGGGCTTGGCCATGCGCAGACTGCGCCGCCGGGTGGCTCGTCGGCGGAGCGAGCTGGCATCGTCAGCCGACACCACTAGCAACGAATAAAGACAGACGGCGACGCGCGATGCCGGACAGACAAGCTGTCTGGCCGGGCCGTGTCGTCCAGGACGCCCATCATCCGGTGCGACCTGCCCCTGTCCCGTTGAGCCGGGGGCCCGTGCCCCCGGCCCCCGGCATCTTTCCGCCGGGCGTCATGAAGCGACCGCGCCACCCGAACGGAGATCAAGGTGTCCGTACGCCCCATCGAGACCGGCTACGCCGGGCACCGCTTTCGCTCTCGGCTCGAAGCGCGTTGGGCCGTCTTCTTCGACAATTTGGACATCGTGTGGGAGTACGAGCCGCAGGGCTACGCGGTAGGCCCGGAAGGTGACCGCCAGCCGTACCTTCCGGACTTCTGGCTCCCCAAGGAGAAGCTCTGGGTGGAGGTGAAGGGGGCGGAGGAGCAGCTAGACGTGGAGCTGCTTGTACGCGCGACCATCCCGCACTTCGGGCTCCCGAATCCGGCGGGCCCGTGCTGGATCAGCGAGCACCAGGCCCGGTTGCTCATCCTCGGACCGGTCCCACTGATCCAGGCCGTGCCCAAGACCGGAAAGCCCGCTGGGTACATCCATCCGGCTCACGTCCTTCTGAGCTTTCGCAAGGGCGATGTGTTCGAGGGGTGGGCCGCCTTCCACTCCTACGGCATCGAGATGCACCCGGAGGGCGGTCTGGTCGGCAATGACGGGCCTGACGTCATCTGGCACACCCGCGGCTCCGACTGGGGGAACTGGCTCCAGCCGGCCAGTTACATGAACCCTGACCACGACGACCGTGTACAGGCCGCCTACCGCTCTGCACGCTCCGCTCGCTTCGAGCACGGCGAGCGGCCCTGACGACCAAATGCGTTCTACCACCCAGCGGAAAACACCCAGGCCAGAGCCGTGTTCTACGCCTCGCTCAGCGATCACGGTCGGATGCCGCGCTGCCAGAGGAGGCGACGGTACTTGTCGTGGTCGTAGCCGCGGTCGGCGAGGAGCGCGTCGGGCCGGCGTCTGGGACGGCCAACGACGCCGGCGACGGCTGGAAAGACAGCACTCACACGGTGGTTGGGGGCGGGCGTGGCGAATGTTCCCGTGTTTGTAGTGCGGTTCATACTGCCCTTCCAGTTTTTGGAACGGCAGTAAGCGATTCGTCTATGCCCACTCGACGCCCAGCTCCCGGAGCGCGTCGAGCTGCTCGCCGGTGAGCTTGTCTCGTCTCGCGCGAGTGTTCGATATCCATACGCCCAGCTTTACGGTCATCGGGGCCGCCTCGCCGGCGACGGTGACCTCTTCGCTGTGGTCGCGCGGGACCGGCCGGCGGGCGCCTTCCCGTTCGACCCACTGTGCGAGGGCTGCCAGTCCCCGCTGGAAGGCCTGCTGTGCCTTGCTTGGGCCCCTCGTCACGCGCCCGGCCGGGGCGGGGGACGGCGCCTCAAGCGGCTTGACGCCCAGCGCGGTCAGCCTGTCCTGCTGCTCGGTCGACAGCTGCGCCCAGGTGCCCGATTTACGCTGCTGTTGGAGCCACCGTCCGATGTCATCGCCGTCGAACCGCACGCCGGGTGCGATGTCCGGTAGTACTCCGCCGGGCTCGTCCTCCGCGAGCTGGGCGAGCAGTCGGTAGTGGCGTTGCCAGTTGAGTGGCCAGGGGCAGTTCCAGTCCGGGTCGATCTCCGTCAACCGCGCCGCGCGGTGCTCTGCCCGCTTGGGGTCCTTGCCCAGACCGCCGTTCCAGCGGAGGTTGGCCATGTGCTGACCGACCGGGACCATCGCCTCGCCTTCGCCCCACACCGCGTCCTCGCGGTGCGAGGTGGCCGGTCGCCCGCCGGTAGGAGCGCAGCGCGGCGAACTTGGCCTCCCACGCCTCCTCGCCCGGTTCCCAGACCATCCCGGCCTCTGGCGCGTCCAGCAGGGTCTTGCGCCGCGCCTCCAGTTCCCCGGCCCGCAGCGCCTTGCGCTGCTGGTGCACCCACCGCCCGAGGGGGAAGTGCTTGGTGACGCCGACCTCGACCTCCGCGTCGTAGGGCACGGCGTAGACGCCGGTGATTCCGTTCTCCGCCCGCCAGCGGATCAGGGCTTGGTAGCCCTCCAGCCACACGAGCGACTCGGGCCGGTAGACCCGGGTGCGCAGGAAGGCCGCGATGGTCGCCGCGTCGCGCGGGCTGGAGAAGTGGAGCAGGGCGGACTGGGCAGCGGCGTCGGTGTCGTCCTGCTGCTGGTCCTCGCCGTCGCCCTGGCCGCCGGCCCCGACGATCCGCCCTTCCTCATCGCGCTGGAGGTGGACCTTGCGCTTGCCGCTGGTGAGGGCGCGGGAGGCGAGCTGCTCGACCAGGTGCTCATCATGCGAGCGCAGGCCCTGGAGCACGGCCACGAGCGGCTTGAAGCTGGCGGAGGCGACCATGTCGGTCGGGTCCTCGCCGGGCTCCAGGAACACCGGCACGATGATTCGCGCGATCTTCGTGCTGCCGTCCTTGTTGAGGCGGAGCGCGCGGCCGATGTTCTGCACGATCTCGACCTGGGAGCCGCGGGTGTCGGCGAAGCAGACGGCCTCAACTCCCCGTTCGCCGGTGATGTCCACGCCTTCCCCGAGCACGCGAACGCTGGCGAGGAAGGCGCGGTGGACCCGGCGTCCGGCGGCGTCGATGCCGTTGGCGAACTGGCGGATGACCTCGCGCCGCTCGGTCACGAGGTGGTCGCCGCACAGCCACGCCGACCTGACGCGGTCCGGGGGTACGTGGCGGCCGGCCTCGAGTTCGTAGAACGCCGCGTCGATGGAGGACCTCGGCAGCTTGTCGGCGGCGCCGCGGTCCTCGTCGGTGGCGGTGTGGTCGGGCATGAGGTCCGCGACGGCCGTGCGGATCGCGCCGCGGCTGACGCCGTGGTCGCGGGCGAGGGCGGCTATCGAGCGGCCCTCCAGGTACGCGGTGCGCACGGCGTCGGTCGACCTGGCCGCGATCGCGGGGCGGCGTCCGCCCTTGCTGGCGTCGGCGGAGGAGACGCTCGAGCAGACGAGCGCCCACTGGCGCGGGACGCTGGCGTCAGCCGGCCTGGACTTCGACACCCCCCGCCCGGCGTCGGCCGTCCTCCCGGCGATCGTGGCCGAGCTGGAGCGGCTGGTCTGCGGGCTGACGGTCGTGCGCGAGGGCGGCAGCCCGAGAAACCTGCCGCCGAAGCCGAGCGCCGGGATGGACGCGGTCAGCGCGATGGAGTGTGCGGCCATGTTGCGGGAGCTGTGCGCGGTCGCTGAGCGGGGCCGTGCCCGCAGCCAGGGGGAGTGGCTCAACCCCGGGTAATCCAACGGCCTGTAGGGGCCACGCTGCCGCTGCTACCCTGCGAACATGGCGAAGAACATCGAGGTACCGGTCGATGACGCCGCGTACGCGGCGCTCGAAGAAGAGGCCGAGCGCGCCGGAATCACGGTGCAAGAGCTGGTCGGCCAGGTGGTCACGCACGACATAGGCCGCCGCCGGTTCATGACCGCCGCAGAGCATTTCACGTCCGCCTGGGGACCGGCCTTCGACGAGGCCTTCGGCACCGCCAACCCCGGCGGTGCCGCCGCGTGATCCTGCACGTAGACCGCGCCTGGCTCCTGGACGTCGCGCACCAGCAGCTACGCACGGACCCTGACGTCACCGACTGGGGCAGCCTGGCGGCCGCCGTCGCACGTCACGCCGACGAGGTCATGGGCACCCCCGTGTATCCGCAGGCGCATCACCGGGCGGCCGCCCTCATGCACCTCTTGGTGCGCGTGCCCGCGCTGGAGTCGCGCAACGAGCTGTTCGGAGCGGTCGCCGCCGCGGCGTACCTCACCGCTTCCGGCCTGACCGTCACCGTCGAGCCGAAGGAAGCCGCTGCTCTGGCCCGGCGCGTGCACGAAGGGCTGAGCGTCCGTGACCTGGCCCACGAGATCCGACGCCAGTGGCTCACCGGCTGAAGCAGCGGACAAGATCAAGGCACGGACTGCCCGGCCGCGAGGCTGAGCCGTAGAGTGCACGCAGAAGGGCCCGACGCCTCACCCCCCGGAGGCGCCGGGCCCTTCTGCGTGCCGGGCTTACGCGTGGGCGCGGGGCAGCACATCAGCGGCGGACTGCGTGGCACCAAGAGAAGACTGCTGAACCATGACCCCAGTATTCCGTGCCTGCCGCAGGAATGGCAGCGCGAAAGCGCTTCTGCCAATCCGATTCCGGTCGGCCGGGCCGCGCTGAGCTACGGCGGCTCATCGGCTGCTCGAAGCTCATCCCCGATCGCCAGCGGCACCTCGCCCCGGCCGAATCGGCCGAGCGTCGCCGAGGTGCGAGGCTCTGACCTGCGGTGTTCTTAGAAGGGCGCGAAAAGGACAGCCAGTGGGAGGCCTGCCGGTCTGCCAGGTAGGCAGGAGTCCCTGCGGCTGTGTCCCGTGCATGCCCGGGCACGATAGCGATCTCACAGAGCCACGGAGTGCTGGCCAGCGGCATACCGGATCAGCCGTCGGTCCGACGTCCGCCGCACGACCCCAGCTCGGCAGAAGGAGATGAAAGGTGGTGACCATGAGGAGGACGAGCGAGCAGGGCTTTGCGGTCGGTCGAGGATGATTCGTGAGGAGCTGATCGAGGCCGCCCTGGCAACCGGCGGGCTGGGGCGGGACGAGCGAGCCTGACGGGGCCCGCCTCCCGGCGAAGGCCCTCGCACGCGGGGCGGGCCCGGCCGACGGCGGCCTTCAGTCGAAGGCCGACACAATCTGGTCGATGATGGCGCGGATGCCGCTCCAATCCGCGTCAGGGTGCGGCCCGCCGACCCGGTGCGCCCTCACCTTAGCCAGGAACCGTTCCTGTGCAAGACGCTTGTCTTGGTCAGCCAGTGCTCCCTGGTACCGGCCCAGTTTCGGATTCCACGACTTCCACTGCACGGGCATGAGCCCGGAGTCTGTCTGCAGAACGTCCTGGCCGAGGTAGAGCTCAAGTGCTCCTGCCCGGCCGTTGACATCCGCGGGCACCGGGTCGTCGGTGTACGGGCCGAGGGTCGGGTAGTGCTCCAGCTCTGGCAGCGACGGGTAGAACATGACCCGGCAGCGTCCCGGCAGGCTCCGCGTCAGGGTCTTCTCCATCCCGGCGATGCCTTCGGTGTCGTTGTCGGCGATGGCCACGAAGCGGTTGGCGACGCCGGCGGCCACGAACGCCGCCACGTTGCGGGCCAGTTGGGCCACTCCCCCCTCCACGCCGCCGGAGTCGTAGTCGAAGAAGGTGACGAATCCCTTGAGGTGGGGATGAGTGACCTCCATGCCCATGGACAACAGTCGGGCGTCGGTCGGCCCTTCAGTAAGCACGAGGAGCGGGGAGCTCCGGGTGAGGTCGGCGAGTTGCTCGGCGCGCGCCTCCTCCGCGATCGGCTGGGCGGCGTCGAGTTCGACGCAGCATCCGGTGAGCTGGGTCAAGTCCAGGCCTGCCGTGCTCTGAGGGGCGGGGGCGCAGTCCAGGAGCAGCCGTACGAAGTGGCGGCTGTCCATCCGCATGGCGAACTCGTCCAGCGAATCGTCCAGCAGTTCGTCGCGCCCGCCGCTCTTGTTCTCTTCCGGCGGGAAGGCGTGCGCGTCCGAGGCGAGGAGTCGGCGGATGTGGTCCTCCACGGTCGCCGTGTCCAGGGTCGCGCCGTGCGGCTCGCCTCTGATTGCGGTGATGGCTGCGGCGAGGGCCTCCCGGGCTCGGATCTGGGTGAACCCCTGTACCTGGAGCCGCTCGCGGAGCGCCATCACCGTGGTCTGGTAGGTGAATTCGGCCCATGGCTGCCCGTCGTCATGAGTGTGTTCGACGACCGGGCACCGGTCCTCCTCGGTGAACAGCGCTGCCACGTCCGGCAGATAGCCCTCCCGCGCGTACAGGAAGGTGTGCCCCGCGATCTCGAGGTAGGAGTGGTGTCCCATGGGGACAGAGTGGCAGGGGCCTCCCCTTTGGCGCCGCTGATATCCGGTACCGAACACGTGGCCGCCTGCGACACGCGATGGCGAACGCCGGGTAGTCGGGCTGGCCACGACGCTGTCGGCGCGTCTGCGCGGTGTCGTCTGGGCCGTTTGTGCATACAAGCGAATTCCTCAGACCCTTTCACGCGAGTTACCACGGCTGGCTCCGGCCGGTCGGTCAGTGCCGGAAGCTTCGCGTCGAACTCACGCGGCGTGCCCAGGACGGTGCTCATGTGGCGGCTGAGGCGCCTCAAGGAAATCCGAGGGGAGCAGCCCGGCGCCACCGTCACCAGCCCGGGCCGGTGACGCCGTGGTCGGGGCGTCCGCGTCGGGAATCACGACGATCCCGCCGACGTGGTCAGTGACCCATGTCGGAGGAGTCCGGCCTTCCAGGACGTCGCGCACGTAGCCGGGGACCTCCGCCCGCAGACCGCAGAGCATGTGAGCGAGGTACGGCACGGAGAAGTGCCCGTAGTCGTTGGGGACGTTCTCGAAAAGGGCGCCGGTGACCGTGGCGGCGCGTTCCATGACTGCCGCGCCGGCGAACTGGCCGTGCCTGATCCGCTGGACAGGCCGGAGAAGTTCCTTTGCCACCCTGCGAGATCCTCGCTGCGACTGCCGCAGGAAGCGCTCAAGGTCCTGGTCCAGCCCGCGCGCGAGGGGCACGATCGGCGCGTCCAGGCCGTCGGGGCTGGCGATGTCCTCGACGGGAACGGCGTCGTGGAAGGCGCTCACGCCCGCGTTCTTGGCGTCCAGGCCGACCGCGTTCTCCGCCACCAGAGCGGAGACAGTGGACACACCGACCCGGTCGCGCTCCTTGCACGGAACGTCGTCATGAGTGCGGTCGCAGGCCAGAGTCGATCGGTACTGGGCGTCCCCGCAGTACAAGACGTACGCGGCGGGGACATGGAAGCGGTTCGCCGCCTTGATCAACTTCGAGAGCTGCGTCCGGTCGTCGCCGCGCGTCTTGTAGCTGAAGTCGATGCTCCAGCGCTTGCCGTGCAACTTCAAGATCTTCGCCTGGACCAGGAGCCCGTAGCAGGTACCGTCCCGATCCACCCACCACCACAGCCAGTCGGCTCCGTTCTCCTTCTCCTCGTTGGCTGAGCACTCGACGAACCGGATGCGCGGGGATGCGGTGGACAGGAGCACCTGGGTCGCCGTCACCTCACGGAACATCCCGCCGGCCTCCAGCATCCCCGCCATTAGACGATCCACTGCCGTCCGACCCTGCCGGAGCGCCTCATGAGGGCTGGTCTCATGCCCGGAGAAGTGACTCAACGCGGCTGCCCTTCTGCGACTTGGCCATGGCTTCCTCATCATCCCCCGGCACCAGGTCCGTCGTAGCCGATCCGGCGTCCTCGTGACCGCCTCCCGGGCCAGACTGCGTTCGATCCGCGCCGGGCCCCGCCACGCGATCGGCTTTCCCGATATATGCGTTAGGCGTGCGCAATGTGACATGCCATCAGGGCGGTGTGCAGAGGTTGGCCCAGGCGCTCGACGACATCGACGGGCGGGCCTACAAGCGGTGGCACTCGCTGCGGTACGGCAGCATCTCGCCGGCCCTGATACGGGCGATGGCGGACGAGCTTCTCGACCATGTCGCCGCGCGAACGGTGACGGAGCCGGGGCTCGACGCCGCGGCCGGCACGGTCGCCGTCACCGCCGCGGAGTGTGTGCACGGGGTGCTGAGCATCATATTAGGTGGGTCCGAGGAGCTCTCCCCAGGTCGGGTCAGAGAGATCGGCGTCCGGAGCGGCCTGGGCGACGGCCGCGAGCACGTCGTGGAGGCGGCCGAGCGGGGGCGAGGTGTGATCGCCTGCGATCTCTTGGACCGAAGTCACGTTGTCGGGTAGGCGGAGGAGAAGTACATCCCAGCTCATGGCGGCCTTCCGGATGGAGTCAGGTAGTGGTTGCGGTGCGGTCAGATAAGGCTGAGCTGCTCTCCGGGCGGCTGCGGCAGGAGCACGCCCCGCAGGCGGCGGATAGTCGCGCGCCAGGGGCCGCCATCCGATTCCGCCCATAGGTCCATCAGCTCGGACGGGTCGGTCATGACGCGGTCAAGGGCCTGAAGGGCGAGATCGCGCAAGCCGGTGAGATCAGGAAGCGGCTCTTCCGGCCCATACACGGGATCGGCAGGTTCGCCGCCAGAGCATTGCGCGGCGACGAGGGCGGCCGCAGCAACGGCTTGCTCAGATTCGGGTGCTTCCAGATCGCCCGCGGTGTCGATCAGACGGGTGAGGATGCCGCGGACGATGCCCTCACGTTCGCCTGCGGCTGCCTCGTCGAGGTCGTCACAGAAGTCTGCTGCGGTGTCGTTGTCGAAGGGGCCGACATCCCAAGTGCCCATGGTCTCTCCAGATCAATCTTGGTCTTGACCGAGGCAGCCTGACAGAGGCCACTGACAGGAGCAGCCGCGCAGTCCAAGGGATGCCTGCGACCTTCTCCCGTGGTGCCTCATGCAGAGAGGCAGAGCACCCACCCTTATGCGGATCGTCCGCCTCATGGAATGATCGCGGGACCGGTCTGGATTGGGGGGCGTGATGGCAGACGGGGGAGAGCAGTACGAAGCGTCGGCGTCCGCTTTGGGCTACCTGTTCCAGTTCGCCAAAGCTCTGCACATGTGCATTGAGCAGTGGATGAGCGCTGGCCCCGACTGGAGCATTGCAGTTGAGGCCGCCGATGATATCGAACAGCACATCGGCTCCGTGACTGACCTTCTTCAGCTCAAACAGCGCGCCGAGGGCGTTCGGTTGACCGATACGTCTAAGGATCTCTGGAAGACCCTCCGGATCTGGGCAGAGGCAGCTACGGCAGGACGCATCGACCTGGAGGAGACGAACCTCTACCTGCTCACCACCGCTGAGCTGCCTGCGGACAGCGTTGGCTACCTCCTTCAGCATCGCACCACGGGGCACCGCGATGAGGAGCGAGCCCTGAAGCAGCTCTGTGCCGCGGCCAAAGCCTCAAAGACCAAGAGCCAAGACCTCCTGAAGTCATTCGCTGCGCTGACCGGCATGGCCAAGCCGCTGCAGAGCGCCTTGCTCGCGCGAATCCAGGTCGTCGGGGGTACCGAGGACATCTCCGACGTCCGTACCGCAATGCTCCGCCTCGCCGCAGTGGCCGCCGGCCACGACGCGGCGAAAGCCTTCTTGAACCGGCTGGAGGGCTGGTTTTACGACCGCGTGATTGAGCAGATGCGTACGCCGGGCGGCAGCCCGGTCACCGGTGTCGAGTTCGACGAGGTGTTCAGCAGCCTCCAGCGGCAGTTTCAGCACGACAACCTGCCGATCGACGGCGACATCACTCGTATGACCGGCGACCCCACGGAACAGGCAGAGAAGATCTTCGTCCGACAACTGGGGCTCATCGGAGTGGGCTCCACACGCATCGGCTTCGCTGTCCGGGACTACGTGCGCGCCTTCGCGCAGCGCTCGCGATGGACCAACGAGAACCTGCTACGCCCTGGCGAGATCGGCGAGTACGAGCGCCGGCTGGTGGAGGAGTGGGAAGCCCGCTTCGCCGTGATGGAGGAAGAACTCGGCCCCGAGGCCACCGAGGAGCAGAAGAAGGCCGAGGCCAAGCTGATCTACCGATGGGTCGACCAAGAGGCCCGCTTCCAGATTCGCACCGGATGCGACGAGGTCTTCGTGACCAAGGGCTCGTACCACATGCTCGCCGACGAGCGCCGAGTCGGTTGGCACCCCGATTTCGCCGCCCGCCTGATGCAGCTCCTTGAGCCCGTCGAGGTCCTTGGATGAGCCTGAGCCGCGAAGAGCGCGCCCTGTACAACCCCGCCTTCACCGCGCTCCTGTGCACCCGTGCCGTCCAAGGCCACGAGCAGCAGTACAACACCCCCTGTCCGCTGCCCGTGGCCGTCGTGGCAGGGATCATGGCCCTTCAGCCCGCGATCAGGGCGGTACTCCCCAGCACCCTGAACAGCGGCTTGATGAAGTGGCTCGACACGAATGACGCCGTGCGCGTGGCCATGACCCGCAACGCGGCCTCCCTCGCCGCCGTGGTGCGTCCCG
This sequence comes from Streptomyces sp. NPDC005706, assembly GCF_040631045.1. Classification (NCBI taxonomy): domain Bacteria; kingdom Bacillati; phylum Actinomycetota; class Actinomycetes; order Kitasatosporales; family Streptomycetaceae; genus Streptomyces; species Streptomyces sp. NPDC005706. The sequence continues at coordinate 67,703 of NZ_JBEXYS010000032.1, forward strand.
GCGTCCTGTTTGCCCTCCAGACCAGGACTCTGCGGGCCACAGAAGAGGGACTCACCCTGGCCCTGGGCCCCACCACCAAGGGGATCAAGGGAGCAACCGATCAGACCATCGCGATCCAGCAGGCCGCCCAGTTCCTCGGGCGCTGGCTACCCAGCACGGGCAGCCTCAGCACAGTCCTGACCCTTCTCGGAGTCAAACCGTGACGTTCCAAATTAAAGCGGTCACCATCTACGGCAAGAAGCCCGGCCAGATGCGTACCGTCCCCTTCCAGCTCGGCGCCCTCAACATAGTCACGGGTGACTCCCGACGTGGCAAGAGCGCGCTGCTGACGATCATCGACTACTGCCTTGCCAGCTCCGACTACCCCGTCAAAGCGGGCAAGGTCCGTACCTACGTCAGCACCTACGCCATCGCCCTCGTCAAGGCCGGCGAGCAGCTCTTCGTAGCTCGTCAGGCGCCCAAGGACAACGCCAAGACCAGCACGACGATGTGTGTGCTCACTCAGGCTCCCGGCAGCCCGCCGCCAGCCTTGGAGGATCTTCGCTTCACAACGCCCGAGGACACCGCCAAGGCCTACTTGAGCGACTTCTGCGGTATCGACAACACCGTCCGCGTGCCGGCCGTCGGCAAGAACACGCTCATAGCCCCGTCCATCCGCCACGCCCTCTTTTTCTGTTTCCAAGCTCAGAACGAAGTCGCCAACCCTGATGTTCTCTTCCACTCGCAGGGCGAGGAGTGGAGACCGAACACCATTCGCGGAGTTGTCCCGTACTTCCTCGGCGCGGTCGATCCCGAGCAGGCACTCCTTCACAACAAGCTCCGCAACCTTCGCCGGGACCTGGCCGACAACGAAGCCAAGCTCGCCGTATCCGCAGACCGAACTCCCGCCAGCGGCCAAGCTCAGGCTCTCCTGACCGAAGCCGTCGAAGTCGGCCTGCTGCCCCCGCAGACCGGCGCGCAGACCGCAGAAGATGTTCTCCAGCTCCTCCGTCGTCTCCGCAATGAACTGGCTCACGGCGGCGCGCTGCGGCCTCACGAGCCCGGCGGCGACGACCCCCTTGCGACCCTCCACGCCCGTCGAGCGGACCTGCGCCGAGATTTCGCGCTGGCTCGGGCCCGGATCGCCGACCTCAAGGGTGCCCTCGCGGAGAACGACGAATTTAGCGACCAGGCCATCGAACAGCGCGCCCGCCTTACCTCCCTCGGCCTCCTCCGGCAGGACGCAGAAGCCGGGGATCTCGACCACTGCCCCGTCTGCGACAGCACCATTCCCTCGGCGAACGACACTATTGCCAGCCTCACACGGGACCTCGCCCTCCTCGACGGCGACCTCGGGGTCATCCGAAACGACACCCCCGCTATCCGTCGGCTCATCGCCGACCAGGAAGACCGCCTGCAAGAGCTCCGGTCAGAACTTGCCCGCAACCAGGAGCAGGTTCAAGAACTCACCACGGGCCTGCGCACGACCCAGCAGGAGCCCGACGACCTGCGCCGGGCTGCCATCGTCCAGGGACGCATCAGCCTCTACGTCGACACGATCGCCCAGCAGGCCGCGGCGCCTCGTGTCCTGGACCGCCGTAACGAACTGCGCGACCAAATCGCGGGGCTGGAGGAACAGCTCAGCGGGAGCACCCAGGACGAGCGTCTCGCCAGCTTCCTCTCCCTGATTAACCAAGACATCAGGGAGAAGGCCAGAAGACTGGACCTGGACTTCGCGGCCTCGCCCATCCGACTCGACCTCAACCGGCTCACGGTTATCGCCGACACCACCGACGGACCCGTCCAGCTCAAAGACATGGGGAGCGCCGAGAATCATCTGGGCTACCACGTTTCCACTCTGCTCAGCCTCCATGAGTGGTTCACCAGGCACCAGAGCCCGGTTCCCCGCATTTTGGTCCTCGACCAACCGTCGCAGGTGTACTTCCCAGCAGAACCGACCGGCGAGGAAGTCCTGCAGACCAACGACCGCACGCACCTGCTGAACACGTACGAGGCCATTCACCGCACGTTGCAGCAACTCGCCGGCAAGATGCAGGTCATCGTCATGGAACACGCCGACCTCGACGACCCAGCTTTCAGCCAGCACGTTGTCGAGCGCTGGCGGTACGGCAACGACTCAGGACTCGTGCCCTCGACCTGGATGGAGCCAGATACCCCAGAGAGCTGATCACCACCTCGCCCGCCGCTGCCGCGGCGGCGGTCATGAAGTGAATTAAGTGGCCGCTGACACGGTGTTCTCGCGAAAGATCTGAGTCCCACTGCTGGACCAGTGCACATACCCGGACACGCGAACCTACGCCAGGCCGCTCGCGATCGGGCGTAGTCTGCCATCGGTTCCCTTCCTGAGCCCTCCAAGATTCGGCGAACCCGTCGGATTCAGGTGTCCGGGGAGAGCATGATCGAGGCAGCCATCTGCGACGGCGACGTGGTCACCGTCCGGCGGCAGCAGGTCGCCGAGCCGGGTGACATCGTCGCCGCCTTGCTCGACGGCGAAGCGACGCTGAAGAGGCTCCAGCGCGATGCGGCCGGCCACGCCTGGCTCGTCGCGCACAACCCCGCGTTCGCACCGCTCGCGGCCGACGAGGCGGTCATCCTGGGCAAGGTCGTCGCCGTGATGCGTGCCCTCTGACGATCCTCGCGGCGGCCCACGGTCAGCCGTCGCCGGGACCAGCCGGGCAGGCCTCCGTGGCGGGGAGAGGAAGAGGCTGCCTCCGGCGGCACGCGGCGCTCCTCGCTTCCGGGGCTTCGGCCTGATCCGGGAACGGCCGATTCTCTGTTTTTGCCCCGACGTGGGGGTCGACGGTGAACGATGGTGGTTGTGACGCACGGGGACGTAGGAACCAGGCTGCCGCTCGACCGCACGGACGCCTTCGCGGCCTTGGAGGCTGCTGTCCGGCGGTGGGGAGCCGATGTGCCGGAGGACCCGGGGGCGGGTGAGCTGGCAGAGCTCCTGGACGGGATCGTGGGACGTCTGCGCGGGGATCGAAACGCCGAGCAGTCCCAGTCGGCCGCGGAGCTCTGGGCCCAGGCGGCCGAGGCCCTGCGGGCCGTTTCCCGGCTCGGTAGCCTCCTGCCGGCGATCTCGCTGTGGCACTTGCATTGCGGCAAGAGGCCGGTGCCCGCGGCCAGATCGCCGAGCAGAGGGATCCCCAGCCGGTCCCCTCCCTGTTGTAGGTGTCCTGAACCGACGACCGGCGGTGCGGTGCGGCGCGCCCGTTGGAGCCCCACTCGATGGATATGGTGGCACCCTGCGGCATCGGTCTGCTGCTCCTCCCGCGAACTCGGCCCACTGGTTCAAGGCGGAGGCGAAGAAGCTCGGCTTCGATCAGAGCCATCTCACCGACCGCACCACCGCACACCAGTGCCTGTTCCTCACGCTCCGCGGGCCGACGGAGCGGAGCGAAAGGTACCTGCCATGTCGGCCACCCAGACCAGCAGCCGGGCCCGGACGTACGCCCTCTACACCGGAGCTCCCCGCCAGCTCGCGTGCGAGGTCGTCGCCGGCCTTCCCCGGCGCGCCCCTCTCATCCCCGCTCCCGCCAACCACGAGCAACTGCTCCTCGAGTCCGAGGTGTTCTACTGGGTTCTTGGCTCCCAACGGAACTTCTTCGAATTCCCCTTCGGTATCCAGTACGTGCAGCCCACCGCGGACGGCATCAGGCTCCACCTAGAGAGCAACGCGAGCCTCGACAGCCTGCTGGCCGGCCTGCTGCCCGGGCGGGTGAGCGTGGGTACCGGCGACGACGAGATCCACGGCCTCAACGGGTGCCGGATCACGGCACGAAGCGAGCGCGGCATCGAGCTTCGCCGCCTCGGACAGCCGACCAGCATCCGGCTCACCGGGCCCTCCCGACGCGCCTTCCAGAAGGCCGAAGCCGCGCTCGCCGAGCGCATCCGTGACCACGGCGGCGAGGCGAGCTGGCTCGCTGGCGACACCTGGACCGCCCACGAACGCCGTTGGGAAGACGAGCGCCAGCCACTGCCCTACGAATCCACCTGGCGTGCCGCGGCCTGGCTCCCCAGCGGGCTGCTGCGCCGCCTCGGCCTCCTGCACACCGTTGCCGTCCCTCAAGTCGTCACCGGCCACGAGTCCCGGCTGGGGGAGTGGTGGGTCCTGGAGCTGGACCACGACGCCGACACCGGCCTGCGCCGCGCCGAGTTGGTCCAGGCCCTCACCGACCCGGAGCACGGTCTTCCGCTGGAACTGCGGGGACATCGTGACCTGACCCCCGGCAAAGGCCTCGGCCTGATCCTCCTGAAGTCCCCGGACAACACCGCCACCCTCCAACTGCGCTACGACCGCTTCGACTACCCGGTCAAGCCCGAGCGGGCCGAGATGTTCGACGCGATCCGGCGACGGATCAGCACCGTGACGGGCGAGGCCCCGCTCCCGGCGATGCCCGGCTGCTCGGCCACCGGCTGAGACCCAGGCACCACCAGGACCGCCGTCAAGCCTCCGTCACCCGAACGGATTGCCGTCGCTCGGCGATCTCCTGCGCCAGGGGTGCCGGACCAGGGAGAGGACGGCATCGGGGTGGTCGGGGATGATCAGGACTGGGGTGAGCACGCGGCCTGCCGGACAGCAGATCCCGACGAGCTGTTCGTCGAAGGTGCGGCACAGAACAAGGCCAAGGTCATCTGCACCGGCTGCCCTGTGCGCACCGAGTGTCTTGCCCACGCCCTCGACCTGCGCATTGAGCACGGCATCTGGGGTGGGATGACCGAGCGCGAACGGAGGGCTCTTCTGCGGCGGCGCCCTCTGGTCACGTCCTGGCGCCGTCTGCTCGAGGCTGCCCGATCGGAGTACGAACAGACCCCCGGCGCCGAGGACGGACAGTGGGGCGCCACCGGATGACGCGTGGCCGCGGCCGAACGGACCGCCCCAGCGCCGGCGGTGACATCAGTGCCATCCACCCGGCCGTTCCTGACAACTTCGCTCCCCTCACCTGCAGCCGACTCACTAACGTCACCCCTTATGGCGACAGACCTCGTTAGCGGCCCGACCCGCAGCTGCATGCGGGAGATCAGCTCACGGATCGAACTCTCCCCACTCCAAGCCTGCTGGGACGGCAGCGTCGTATTCGAAGTCACGACGGATCCTGTCGAGCTCTTTCGCCCACTGCCGCTGGGGCGCCTCCTCGCCCTTTCCTCGAGTAGTGGAGGGAAGGCGTTCGATCTGGTTACGGGCGTGGCGTAGAACGCGCAGAGCTTCGGTGCCGCCAAGTTTCACAAGCTCACCGGCGCTACCACATCCGATGAGGGACGCCGGCTCACCCCTCCATGTGCTCGAGCACGATGTCGATGCTGAGGGCGAACCGGGGCCGGGTGGTACGGCCGGTGCCTTGCGCCGCCTGAAGGGTGCGCTCGCTGCTGCTGCCGAGCCACAGGCCCACGACCAGGTCGGGCAGGTACTGCTCCATCGTGACCGCGGTGCGTCGGACGGCCGTGTACCCGACGGTGAACTGCTGCGAGGAAGGGCGGGCAGCGGCGCCCTCGACCGCGGCGAGGAATTTGGCCGGGACCACCAGAACGTCACCGTTCCCGCGGACCAGCCAGTATACGGAGCTTGCGCTGTGCTCCAGCAGGTCGTGCAGCTGGCGGCGCTTGACCGTCCAGGAGTCCTCGCGTCCGGCGCGCCCGGGCGTCAGCGCGGCGGACTTCTTGACCTGGATGAGGTCTCCCGTGCGCAAGTGGAGACGGCCGGGAACGCGTACGTCGACGACGACGCCGATGTCTGCTCCGTTCGCCCGTTCCTCCTTCTTGGTCACGGTGCGGTGGCCGACCGCAGATGCGGGCTGGCCACGCCGGCTAGCCGGGTGCGGGCGGGAAGGGCGGTGAACTCAGCGGCGAGACCGGCCAACAGTGTCGCGGTCAGGTGCTCTTCCTCCGCGGCCCCGAGGTCGTGCATGGCGCTGGCGAACTCGGCTAACGCGCGGCGGGTGGCGCCCCGCACGAGGTCCTCCAGCCCGTGGTCAGCAAGCCAGGTGGACGACGGCGCAGCCAACGGACGCGGGAAGTCGGCCCGGCGGGCATCGACCGACGCGGAAAGGACGTTCAGCAGCCGATCTGCGAGCGGCCTTGTGGTCTCGGTGGCGGCCCGTAGCCCACCGGCGCGCAGCTGCACCGGAAGGATCACGCTTCGGCTGCACCGGTTGATCGCCTGCCGGACTATCCGGTGCTTGTCGGCGAGTGCAACGGTGACCGCCACGTCCAGGCCCTCCAGATGACGTCCCAGGAGCAGCAGCCACTCCAGCGAGCGCGCCCACAACCCCGGCCGCGCCTGCTTCTCCACCATGTGTCGCAGTCCGGCTGCCGCGACCGGGTCGCGCTCCTCGGCCAGGAGTGCCAGGTCACGCCACAGCTGTGCCAGCCGCTGGTCAACGTGGGGATCGAGGCGGTCCAGAAGCCGGGAGGTCCACGTCTCATGCCGGCTGCGAGGGCCCTCACGCTGCTCGTGCGCCCGGGCGAGCCCGACGGCGACCGCACACGGCACCGGCAGTACTTCGGCGACTGCGGGGGTTGCGCAGACGGCCCAGCGCACCAGGGGAGGAGGCCCGCCAGGGTAGGACCATTCGATCAGCGGCCGATGAGCGCACTCGGCAAGCAGCAGGTTCTCCGTCCACTCTCGGTGCTCCCGGGCGAAGTCGGCGAAGGCATCCGGATCGCGCCGGGTAAGGTCATCGACATCTCCGGGGCACGCGCTCAGTGCCTGCCGACAGCAGTCGGAACACCAGGAGACAAAGGAGTAGTGAGCGGGGCAGGAGTCCACCCCGCGACTCTACGGCCCTCGTTACCGCCGTTTTGCAGACGCAAGTCGGTCGGCAAAGGACATGCCGGTCTCCTCGCTCCGGACAGTCGACCGTCGTTCACGCCACGACGTCAGTCGGGCCGGATGTACCGCGGGTAGGTCCGAGAAGATCCGGGCCGTCCGGGGCGGTCCGGTGTCGGCCATGTCCGGTTCTCGTGCTTCACGGGTACCGGGCCCGATCTGCCGGGCAAAGTGGGAGCGGCAGACGATTTCGACCGGTGTCCCGGCCTGGGTGGGATGAGCTGGCGGCCTCGGGGAGGGAACGTCGTGGCGCTGTTCACTCGGAACACCGACGACAACAGTCATGCGAGCCAGCAGCGGTGGCTCCAACGTCCGGTAGCCAACGCCGTGTTCGACGAGGCTCAATTCATCGACCGCTACGCGGTGCTGCGGTGGGACACCGACCGCGGCGGCATCGCGTTCGTGCACTCGATGGTCGATGGCAACGCTGCCCCCAAGTCCGTCACCAGTGCCCTGCGCCGCCACCACGGTGCACGCCTGGCCGACAGGTACGCGTGCGTGGTCGTGGTGCAGACCAGCACCCAGGTGAGTCAGCCCTGGGTGCCCGACCTCCAGGCCTACGACGTTGACGGGGGTGACCAGCCGTACTACGCAACGTGGGCGCAGTTGGCAGCCCTTCTCGGACAGCCGGCGCCGTACTGGTTACACGCGCTGCGCGACCGCGACGCGATCGCCGCCTGGCGGCCGGGCGCCCCACCGGCGGTGGTGCCCGCGCACGACATCGCCACCCCAGTCACGGCGCTGACGGAGCTCGCTGCGGACGAGCCGGACGGGTCCCCTGCGGCCGAGCTGTGCTGGTACCTCGCTCGCGAAGTCCGCCACCGCGGCCACGCCTCGACCACCCGCTACATCGCCGAACTGCGCAAGAACGCGGCCGACGGCGGCGACGGTGCCCACCTCGTCCTCGGCGCGGTACCGGCTCCGCTGCTGCGCCCCGAGCCCGAAGAGCCGACGGAGATGGTCCGCCGCGCCGGCTGGCTGAGCATCACCGAACGCCGCGACGTCCTCGCCCACCGGGTCGCCGCCTTCGCGCAGCGCTGGGACGGCGGCCGGGACTGGCACACGGGAGCTGTGGTCAGCGTGCGGCCGGACGCCTGCGCCACCGCCCGCGAGTGGGCCACGTGTCTGGTCCCGGCGGCTGCCGATCAACCACCGACCATCGGTCAGGCCAGGGGCGCCGGGGCCGCGGCGGGCAGGGAGCGGGATGCCGAGAATGGCGTCGGCGGAGGTGCGGGCGATGTCCCGGACCGTCTGGCAGTCTGCCGGGGTCCGCAGCACGCGGCGGACCAGGGTCACGGACAGCCCGGCCCGGTCGGCGATGTCTTGCGCGGACATGCCCCGCTCACGCAGCCGTACAGCCCACCGGGCCACGGCATGCGGTGGGACACGGGCGGACAGCCCACGCGCGCGGTCCTGCTCGCGCCGGCGGCGGGCCCGCAATGCTGCCTGGCGGCACTCGGCGCGGGCGCAGCCTTACTGATCGTTTCAGAATGGGCTGAGTCTGGGTCTTGCGCTCAGCGATCTTGGTCGGCACGGTTTCCGAAGTGCGTGCTGATCTTGTTCCTGACGACTTGTGGGAGCGGGTGGCTCCGCTGTTGCCGCCCGCTCCCGAGCGACGCCGCCGCCATCCGGGGCGATTGCGTGTTCCCGACCGAGCGGCACTCGCCGGCGTCCTGTACGTGCTCCGGACCGGTGTCGCCTGGCGTGACGTCCCCGCAGAGACTGTGGGCTGCTCCGGGGTGACGGCCTGGCGCCGGCTGCGGGACTGGACCGACGGCGGCGTCTGGCCCCGCCTGCACGCCGCCCTGCTGAGCGAGTTGCGCCGCGCCGACCTGCTGGACCTGGACGACTGCGCCGTGGACGGCTCGCACATCCGGGCCCTAAAAGGGGGGATCACGTCGGCCCCTCGCCTGTCGACCGGGCCCACCCCGGCTCCAAGCACCACTTGATCGTCGACCGTTACGGAACCCCGCTCGCTGTCACGCTCACCGCAGGCAACCGGCACGATGTCACCCAGCTCCTGCCCTTGTTGGACGCGGTCCCATCCGTCCGGGGTCTGCGGGGACGTCCCCGCCGCAAGCCTCGGAGGCTGTACGCGGACCGGGGCTACGACTTCGACAAGTACCGCCGCCTGCTGTGGAAGCGTGGCATCAAGCCCGTGATCGCGCGACGCGGCGTCGCCCACGGCTCCGGACTGGGCAAGGTCCGCTGGGTGGTCGAGCGCGCCTTCGCCTGGCTCCACCAGTTCAAACGACTCCGCACCCGCTACGAGCGACGCGCCGACCTCCATCAAGGCATGCTTCAACTCTGCGGAATCATCTGTCTCCGACGGCTTCGGAGAGCAGTCGAAGCGCAGCAGTAGGCTCCTGGCGTGTGACCTTTTCTCCTTACGATGTACCAGCGCCACTCCACCATGAGCCCAGCCCGGTGGCCGGGCAAGAAGTGGACGACGACGCGTTGATCGAAGCGCTGCAGGCTCGCGCATGGGATCCGGGCCTGCGATTCGACCGCGCGGACGTCCCTGTCGCGTGGATCGTCGAGCGTTATGGCAAGTCCCGGTTGGAGCAGGGTCGAGACGACATAGTGTCGTACGGCAGTGACGGGACGGTCCAGCTCAAGGCTGGGGCCGAGGAGGTGACTGACTACTACGCCGACGCTCCTCGCGGGCCGCTGTTCCCCCCGATCTCCCTGTCCGAGGTCGAGAGGGCAGAGCGCAGAATCGGACGCCGCCTTCCCGAACTGCTTCGGCGTGTCTACACCGAGGTCGCCAACGGAGGATTCGGACCCGATGGCGGGCTTGCCTCCCTGACCGACGGCAACCGGGCTCCGAGACACTTGCACGACTGGCCGTGCGCGGCCAGCGTCCACGAACGCAACCTGTCTGAAGGCATGCCGCCATCATGGCTCTTCCTCACCTACGGCGGCTGCACGATGGAATGGCATGTCTCATTGACCGCGGTCGACAACCCAGTGCTTCTCTACGACGCCGACAGTTACACCGACCCTCACGACGGCCTGTGTCATGCGACGGCCTCACTACGAAAGTGGCTGGCGACCTGGGCTGACGGCGGCGACGTCTGGGATGAAGTCCTGTGACTGCTCTTACGAGCAAGGGTGATGTGGCATCCCACGTCCAGCTCATTCTGAAACGGTCAGTTAGTCGGCGCACGACGCTTGGCCGTGACGGACCGACGAGCGCCGCGGCCGGCGCTGGCGCCGGCGCATGGCTGGCACGGCGACGGAAGCGGACTGCTCCCCGGTGAGTGACATGGCGCTTCCTGCTGCGAGTTCGGTGTGCCGGTTCACGGTACGCGCCCCCACCGACAAAGCACCCCCACTACGCACCGCGTGTGAGGTCCACAGACTCGGGCAACAGCGCATGCCACGCTCCTCTTCACAGGCCGGTCGAGACGACAGCGGCGTAACCGCCGGACGGTGCAGCGGGTTGTTCCACAGGACCTCCAGGCGGCCGGAGGAGACGCTCGCGTCGTGGCTGCGCTGGACCACGCTCCGCGTGGACGTCCTGTGCGGCGCCACCGGCCGCGCCGCCGGCCGGGCAGTGAGCCAGCGTGTTCGGCACCCTAGAGGCGGTCACCGCCTCCGGCATCCGGTTCAGCCCGGGCGGGCGGCATCGCGCCCTGCACGTTCGGGCGTCGTGTGGCCGCTGTGGCATCCCGGCGACGGGCACGCCGTCTGAGCGCAATCGGTACGCGAAATGTGCGCTTCAATACCGGACGAGAACCGCCGTCCCTGTCGTCCCTGACATCGGTGCTGCCGGAGTCAGGCGTTACGCGGCTTCGCCGCTACCTCGCTCATGCGGGGGTCGATAGGTCATGCCGTCAGGCAGCTCGTCTCCCCCTGTGGCCTGCCTGTACTTCTCCTTGGCCTCCTCGCTAGCGCGACGATCGCCGATGTCTACTAGCGCCCCCTTCACCTGATGCTTCCCAGGAGTCTGGCGCCGCTGGGCCTCGGACTGAGTCTCGGACTGGGCCTCGGGAGTGGGGTCGGAGACCGGCGGGACCGGCGGGATGTAGATAGGCGACTCGCCGGCCTCGAGGTCCTCTTCGGCGTAGTAGTCCCTGGCGAACTGGAGGGCCACACTGCCAGCAAGGACGACCACGAAGATGATCTCGTCCCTGTTCTTCTTGACCCAGTTCTTCGATTTCTGGAAGACGGAGGTGGGCTCGCCGTCCTCGGAGGGGGCCTGGTTGTCGGTCACCTGCACAGATTTACCGAACTTACCCCTTAACTGTCAGGCATACGGCCCGACATCACGCCTCCCGCTTCCTTCGAGGCAGGGTTCTCCTGTGTTCAAGGGGTTGATCGCCAGCTTCCCGGCCAGACCGAGCGGTGCGGATCGTTCGCCGACCAGGCAGGTGTGGCAGTCGTCGCAGTGCCGGGCCTCGTTGAGGTCCTCGGGCGCGGTCAGGTACCCGGCCTCGACGGCGGCGGCCAGCAGCGCCAGAGGCACCGGTCCCGGTCGAGGTGGACGGCGCGCTGGGCGTCGCGGATGCCAAGCCCGAACGAGTCGCCACGTTTGAGCAGGTCACGGATCTCGCGGGTGGCATGGCCCAGCAGCGGGGCATCCAGGTCCCGTCCGACGCCGCCGAACGCCATCAGCGCCGGGCCCCTGTCGCCGTCCTCACGGGCATACCGGGCCGCCATCTCCGCGATGACGCCACCCAAGTCGTGCACCAGCTCCTTCACGCTCTCCACTGCATCTCTGTCTGCGATCCGTTCTGCAGTACCTGGTCCGGCTCACCGAGCCCCTGGCCGCTCCCGGCGGGCGACCGATGCCCGGCTGGTGGGTCGGCCATGCCCCGGCCGGCAACCCGGCGACCACGCCCGGCGGCCACGCCAACGCCGGCCTCGCCCACGACATCACAGGGCCCCTCGCCCTGCTCGCCCTCGCCCAGCGCCGCGGCATCATCGTGGAGGGGCAAGAACTCGCCATGGCCCGGATCCTGCGCTGGCTCGACGGCATCCAGCACAGCGACCACCACGGAACCCGCTGGCCCCGCTGGATCAGCACGGCCGGCCCGGCCTCCACCCACGGCCAAGCGCCGTCCTGGTGCTACGGCACCCCGGGGATCGTCCGCGCACAGCAGCTCGCCGCCCTCGCCCTCGCGGATGAGGACCGCCAGCGCAGGGCCGAACGCGCCCTGCTGTCCTGCCTGGCCGACCGCCAGCAGCTCGCACAGCTCAAAGACCGGAGCCTTTGCCACGGCGTCGGCGGCCTGATCCGTACCGTGCAGCGCGTCGCAGCAGACGCAGAGACCCCCGAGCCGCTGGCCGACTGGGTCCGGCCGCGCCCCCGAACACTTCCTTGAAGCCTGCGTGCCGGACCAGCCCGGCTTCATCGAGGGCGCGGCCGGGGCCGCGCTCGCCTTCATGAGCGCTGAGCCCGGCGCAGTGGCCGCCACCCGCTGGGACGCCTGCCTGCTGCTGATCTGGGAGTCGATCACATGCCGCCCTCCACCGTGAGCCCCGGCGAGGACGCTGTCCTGTCTGTCCTTGGCGGAATGCCGCTCGACGAAGCGGCCCGGCGCGTGCCGACGTCGCCTCTGCAGCTGGCCGAGGCGATCGAGCGCTACCGGGCTGCCGGCTGCGCCGCACTCGCTTCCCCGCTGACGGACTGGTATCAGGTGCATCTCACGTTCGCCGACTACCCCTCTGCCGCTCGCACATTCCGTGCCTACCTCCTGCCGGTCCTGCAGGACGCGGCCTTCGGCGCTTGGTGGTTCGTCCGCCCCTCGCCATACCCGCTCGTCGCCCTTCCAGACCCCCTTCGGGATGTCGCGCACCGAGAAGCCGGGGGCCGGCGGGTTGGTGCACCGTAGATCGCCCCTGCGGGCTCCTCGACTGGCACGTCGGGCCCCGGACGCAACGACCGCGCGGCCTTTTCACGACGACTCGGACGGGTGCCGCAGCCGGAGGAGCCGGCCCTTTGCTTATCACGGCTCTGGAAACCCGGGAGGCGGGCTTGGGGTGCTGTTGAAATCTGAAATGGTCCAGATGATCAGTGCCACGACCGCCAGAACGAAAATGGAGATGGCCGCGATGTAGGCCGCTTTGGGTATTCCCTTGGCCTGCACGGACGCGCTGGTGGTGAGGTTCTCCAGTCGCGTCGCGCGCAAGGTGCCGGCCTTGGCCGTTCCGCGGACGCGTACCCAATCACCCTCGTGTATCGATCCCTCGTAGGTAAGTCCACGCATTTCAACCGGGATAAGCGTCGAGCGGTCGCCCGCCACGTCATAGCGCTCGACACGGAAGGTTAGAACGGTCTCTGAGGCACCCTCCCCGCGTGGCTCGGACCGTGTCTGCACGCCGCGCGCCAGTCCCTCGGCGAGCGCTGCGCCGTTCGGCAGGGCAGAGGGGGCCCCTGCGCGAGGAGGCCACCCGACTGGCCCAGGGACGGAACCGTCGTGGTGGGACGGGCCACGAGGTTGCCAGGCACCGCCGCCGGGAGGCACTGCGACGTCAGGTTGCTGCGGGGGTGGATAGCGCGGCTGTGTGGGGGGGACGAGGTCAAGGGCCTGGCCACAGCGGCCACACACGCGGGCACCGGGCGCATTTGTCGTCCCGCAGCTGGCACACGTTGTCGACCTGGCCATGACCGAATTTTATCGTCGTTGCGCCGGGCACGCTCCCTGTGGCCCACGACCTGCCATTGGCTGTCGTAGTAGTCGCTCGGTCGTCCGCTACCGGGAACGGTGAGGATGATGCCTGCTCATCGCGTTGTACCGTGGCGGCGCTCTCAAGCCGTCGATGAAGCAGACGGCGAACAGGACGTGGCTCGAGGCAGCGTTGCGTCGCTCAATGCCGCCGGCGGTCCTGAACTGCGAGCAGCATTCTCCGACGTAAAATGTTCATACGGGCCAGCTACTCGGCATGTTCCTGCGGAGCAGCACCGGCGCTGGATGACCGGATCTCGACACTGCACTCCCTTCGTACTGGCCACCTTTCTGAGGATGAGCGGCCATGATGATCGAAGGTCTAACCGCTTCGGACCTGGACTCTCTACAGCGCGCAGGGTTCCAGCCGCCCCCTCCTGGCGCCGCTGGACGAGGTCAGTTCACCTGGGCACCACCGGAGCTGCGGACACTGATGCAGGTCACCGGCGTAGGGCGTATGGACAAAGCTCCGCGGTCCCTACCCGATCCGGCGAACCTGGCTGCGCCGGACAGACGGTCCGGCGTCCTGCCTTACACCGACGACACAGGGCAAATCACGCGCGATTTGATGTCCGCGTTGTATCGGTACAAAGTACCGCTGGCGTTCATGGCTGGCAGTGAGCCAGGACGGACTTCGTTCCGAGTAGGAACGTGGCTTCCCGAAGGCAGCTCCGCGGACTCAGTCCGAAACAATGGGCGCTTGGTCGAGACTGCCCTCGCCACCCTGTATCCCGCCATTGACCTGCAGCCCGACAACAAAGACGGCGACCTGTGGGCACGCGGCGGTCTGGTCCTCGGTATCCCGACCCTCAAGCGGCCGGACGCCGGCGACGGCGCAGCCCCCTTCGACCGCTTGCTGCGGGCCCTGCATCGGGTGCGCTGGGCCGCGACGGTGCTGGCACAACCGGTCGACGAAAGAATGGTGCGCGATCTGAAACTGCGGTTGATCAACGACATGCGGGCGGTAGAGACGGCCACCAAACTGGGCGGGGTGCCGAGCCCGCTGGCGGCCCACTACCTGGAGCTGCTCGGTGTACAACTCAAAGCGTTCACCGACGGCCAGGGCACCGGGGTATGGCGGACCGCCGTCTACCTACTCGGCGACCAGGACGGATATCCGCAGCTCGCCAGCTTGTGGCAGGGCGTGTTCTCCGGTGAGCGCTCGCTCCCAGAGCCGGTTCGCATCTGGGACCGCGACGACATACCGCGGCTCGCTTCCTCCTGGGCGATGATCGACCCGGCCGACGACGTGCCTGCCCCCGCGCACTATCTGCAACCTTTCCAGCATCAGACTCTTCTCACTTCCACACAGCTGGCCGCCTACGTGCATTTCCCGAATCTGGAGACCAACGGCTTCACGATCACGGAAGTCCCCGAACTTGACACAGTCCCCCCGCCCGCCGACACCACCGCGCTCCCTCTTGGAAAGGTCATCGAACGGCGGCGCGTAACCCCCACGTCCTACGCCGTTCGAGCCGACCAGCTCACCCGGCACACTCTGGTCACCGGCGTGACTGGCTCGGGCAAGACCAACACCATCTTCCACCTGCTGCGTCAGGCGACCGGCCGAGGTGTGCCGTTCCTCGTCTTGGAACCGGCCAAAACGGAATATCGGGTGCTGCTGAGCGACCCTGCAATCGGACCATCACTGCAGGTCTACACACTCGGCAACGAGAACGCGTCCCCCCTGCGACTCAACCCCTTTGAGGTGCTGGAGGGCACACCGATCGCCGTACACCTCGACCTCCTACGCTCGGCGTTCAACGCCTCCTTCGGCATGTGGACCCCGCTGCCCCAGATCCTGGAAGCGGCACTGCACGCCGTCTACGCCGACCACGGCTGGGATGTCACCGCCGACACCAACCGGCGCCTGGACCCGGACGCCGACCGCTCCCGAGCCTTCCCCACCCTCGCCGACCTGGTCACCAAGGTGGAGGCTCTCATCCCGCAACTCGGCTACGAGGAGAAGGTGACCGGCGACCTGCGCGCGGCACTGACCACCCGGTTGAACAGCCTACGAACCGGTGGTAAGGGCCGCATGCTCGACACCCGCCTCTCCACCCCTACCGACGTACTCCTGAGCGAGCCGACCGTGCTGGAAATGGAGGCGATGGGTGACGACGACGACAAGGCCTTCGTGATGGGCCTCCTGCTGATCCGCTTGGCCGAGTACCGCCGCGCGTCCGGAGACGTGGACAGCCTGAAGCACCTGCTCGTTCTCGAGGAGGCCCACCGCCTCCTGGCCAACACCACCCCCGCCGCCCGTGGTGAGGACACAGAGGCCGATGTCCGGGGCAAGGCGGTCGAAACGTTCACCAACCTGCTGTCCGAGATCCGCGCCTACGGCCAAGGAGTCGTCGTCGCGGACCAGATCCCCACCAAACTCGCGCCCGACGTCGTTAAGAACACCAACCTCAAGATCGCCCACCGGATCGTCGCCGGCGACGACCGCGAGGTACTCGCCGCCTCGATGGCCATGACTGGTCGTCAGTCCACAACACTTGCAACCCTCCCGGTAGGCCGGGCAGCAGTCTTCACGGACGGTGACGACACTCCACTCTTGGTTCAAATCCCTGCGAGCAAGGGCGGCACCGGAACCTGGCCCTCTCACGCTGACGTGCGCACCCACATGGCTAGTCAGGGCCTCGACACCCGGCCTGCCCGCCTGCTTCCATCGGTCGACTGCGACCAGCACTGCCTTGCGGCACCGGAAGCCTGCGCGGCTGCTCGCGCCCTTCTGAGCGACGCGCCAGTGCGCCGCGCACTGGCGCGGATCATCTACTCCGCCGTTCAGGCGCGCGGAGCCCTCGACCGGCTGTGGCCCGACTTCCTCGCCGTTATCGAACCTCGCCGCCCAGACTGGGTCGACCGGAAGGATCTGCTCGCCTGCGTCGCCCGGCACGGCGCCCAGCACTTCGCCGACCGCCGCGGCGCCCGCGCCAACTGGAGCTACAGCCAGACCGCACACATCGGCCAGGCCGCCGAGCGCATTCTGACCGCGCACTCGGAGGGACAGGACACAGACCAGCCGTCCGCCGACCTGCGCGGCCTTCTCCTTGCCGGCCAGAACGGGACCTACGGCCCCTATCTAGGCTGCGCCGCCATCTGGCAGGGCTACCCAGGCCCATGCCTGTGCAGGTACCCGGTTGCCGAACTCGGCGAAGCTACGGATTTTACGGAAGCTTGGGCCCGAGCGCGAAAGAGCGATCTAGGTAGAGAGGATGGCGGAATAGGCGTCGTCTGGGGGGTTTGCCAAAGCGCTGCCTACCAGTTGGTTGAATTTCCCGACGATCAGCAACCGTCACCATTGGCTGCGCAGCTTGCCGAGGTCGCGAAGTGCACGGCCCTCTGCTTCGCGCAGCAAATGCTCGATTCCGAGAAATGGACACAGCCGGCCGACCAACGGCAACTCTTGGCCCGACTGGCGCGAGAAGCCCGGCCACCCGACAAACAAGGCCAATCAGAGAGGGAGCGATGAGTAGGAAATCTGAAGGTCGAGACTTGTCCAAAGACTTTCTGGAAGACTTGCACGAGAGCAGTGTCGCCGTCCCCAACGAGCCCCACAAGACTGAGTCTTTCAACGACAGTGACAGCGGAGGCGGCGGCTGGCATTACGAGTCTCAAGGCGACTCATACCTCGACCAAGCCGAACAGGAACAGTACAACATTCCGGACGGGGATGGCAGTGGAAGTCTCGGTGGTGATTTCACCGCACTCATTGCAGCGATAGATCAAGCTGCCCTTCTGCAAGCCACCTCAAATCCGGCAACCCTCCCGCAAAGCAACCTCTCAGCAGGCCTCGACCAACTCAGCCTTTACGACGGAACTCGCCAGTCCCTCTCATGGATCCCGGGCGGCGGATCGTCCCCGACCACCGTCAGTACTGATGCAGCAAAGCCGGGCGATGCGGTGAAGGAGTCGAACCTCTCGTCCATCATCAGCGTCAAAGCGTCCGACTTGACGGACGGCCAGGTGATCAAAGTCGAAGTCGGGGGCAAGACGGTAGAGATCATGGTGAGGGTTGCGGATTTGGGTGATGGTACGAAAGTCATAACCTTCTCGAACTTTGCAAACCCTGGTCAGGAGGCAAGAATCAACGTCTCCACAGACAATAAAGAAGCCTCCCAAGTTCTTATCTCGCTGCGCGTTGATGCCGACGGCGGCGGTTTCATGCGCGTGACTCATCCCCAGGACATCGGCGTGGGTTTCCAAGCGAGCGACGGCTGGCACATCTCAGAGGCCACGACTCCAGCGACGTCGAGTGCTGGCAAATCCCCTGTCCAGGGGAAGCCAGGCGGATCCCCTCAGCCGGACAGCCCGTCCGCCAAGCCGGGCCCAAACGGCGCCGATCAGCCAGGGGCTGAGACGAAGCCGGAGGTACCTGGACCCGACGGCCGCACCAACTCCGAGATACGCACCGAGCTGGAGAGAAGAGGCCACGCACCCTTCGAGCAACTGGTGACGCAGATGGGGCGTGGACCCCTTGATTCAAGCAAGGTCCCACCACGCTTCGTTGAATGGGCACTGGAGCACAACGGAAGATTCATCCCTGCGCTCATCGAAAAGAAGGAGCAGACAGTAACGGATGAAGTGTTCAGGGAACACCCGGCGCAAGAAAACCGGTACTTCAGGATGGCTGTCACAGGGCCCGAGAGTAAGGTAGCCGCTGAAAAGGCGGCTGCGGAAGAAAGGATAAGGCAGGCATATACCCAGGGCATCCTGCAGGGCCTAGGGGCGCGGCGCGGAGCAGCATCGGAAGGGCTGGTGGGACCGGCGCCGGAGCTGTTCGAGAAGAACCCGCCACCCGGATTCAGTCGCAATGAAATGCGGGAGATCCACACCAAGCTGCGCTATTTTCCGGATGCTTTCGAGCCTGCGACGAAGCAGCCCGGCGTGGACTTCGTGGACGGGAAAACGAGAGCGCAGACAACCGAGCAAACGGTCAGTGGTGGTCAAGTTCGAGTCCGGCAGACAATCAAAGGCGGCGAATGGATCCAGGGAAAACGGCTGCTCGAAGACTCAAAGAGCAAACCTGAGAAGCTAGTCAGGGAAAGCGTGTCGAAAGCTGTCAAAAAATTCTACGATCCTGTTCGTAACAAAGAGTCCACTCGGTCGAGTGTGATGACTGACGGCACTAAATACACGAGCGTGCTAAAGGACCCCGATAGCCTCCGTATCCACATCGAAGTGCCACCCGAGCTCACAGGGATGAATCAGGAAAGGCTAGCAGAACTACAGCGTGCTGCTGAGGCAGAATTGAGGCTGTGGGTAGACCCGGAAACCGGGATGTATGAGGGCGTCCCCATTCGTGTCCAAGTTGTCCCCACACCGGAATCCCCGTGAGTAAGTGTGACGTCGTCCTGGCGCAGCGGCACCGCGCTCTCGGCGTGCTTCAGCGCCCTGTCGGGCAGCGACCATGGCGCGCCGTCCCGCAACATGCTCTACATGACGACCCTGCTGACCACGAAGGCCAAAGCAGGCCAGCGCTGCTACGGGGGGCACGGAGGGAGCCGGCCCTCGGTTGCGGGCCGCCCTCCCAGCCACGTACCCGGCTTGTCGATGTCGAGCCAGGTGACGTGCGCGCTGTACCCGTCCTGCTCGTCGTCGATCACGCACTCGACTCTGGGTCTGATCTGTGTAGCGGCTCTTTAGAGCGCTGTGCGTGGATGCGGCGCACGTGCTTCACCGTCACCGCCGCGGGGATACCGGCCAGGAGGAGGGACAGCCCCACCGGGAGCACCCCGGCCCACACCGTTGGTGAGACGTACGCGGTGCCGGATGTGCCGTCCACCAGCCACGCGCGGACCGGTTGCGAATCGATGTCGCCGTCGACGGGGACATCGAACGACGAGCCGCCGTCGTCCGGGGTGAAGGTGCCCGAGCAGGACGTCGACGTTCCAGCATTGGCCACGGTGTTGTCGTATGTCCGGCAGTCTACTTCGGTCACGGTGCCGGACTCGCCCCACAGCGCCGTCCGCAGCTCTGCGGTGAAGTTCGTCAGTACGACGTAGGCCAGAAACAGCCCGACCAGATAGGCCACCGCCAGCCACGGGGCGGGTCCGACCTGCTCCGGCCCGCTCCGTTGCCCGTCCAGAACGTTCCCACCCTCGCTCATCCCACCCTCGGATCGCCGACGGACCTCCATGGTGACCGATCCGAGGTGCCCTCGGAAGCCCTCCATGACGTGCTGATGGGCCCGCACGATCGTCGAGGCGACCGACACCAGCCAGTCGATGTCGTCGGCCGCGTCCTGGCCGCGGCCAGCAGCCGAGGGAGCCCGCACCGACCACCAGCCGACACGCTGATGAGGGCCCGGTCGGATGGAGCGCCTCTCTGGCGGCACTCTGGATTTCGCTGTGGTCGGGCGGGCTCCGGCTGTGGCTGCTGCGGAGCGGGCGCCGGGCGGGGTGGCTGGACGGCGGAAGACCTCGCCAGGCCAGCGGCGCCGACGGAACAACCATGGCGCTTTCCGGGTACACGAGCTCCATGATCTTCTTCAGCAACCGGATCGGTTGTCTTGGTTCCCTGCTCATCAGCGCGGTACTGACCGCTGTCCTCTTCATGATCTTCGGGCACTGATTCAGCTCCCTTAAGGTCCAGCGCATGCCGATGACGGCCAACCGCTAGGGATGCGGCTCCTGCGTTGCCGTTCAGGTGTGGGCCGAGGCGTAACTGGCAAGCGCGAGAGCAGCCGGAACGCGGGCCGGGCGGGGTAATCCGAGCGGGGGCACAGTTGTACGCAGTCCACCAAGAACCAACCTTGTACGCCCTCCGTACGCTATATGTGCGCTTCACAGTCGGGTAGGCCGCTGCGCCTGGGCGGTCGAGCCGTTCGCATCAGGTCCATCGCATGCCGATGTTGGAGAGTTGCTCCACGCGGTCGGGGGAGAGGGTGGCGGCTCTGGAGCGTTGGTTGCTGATCCATGCTCCTAGTCGCAGGTGGTGTTCTTCCGCCTCCACCTTCTCGTCGTCGTGGCTGCCGTCCTCGCCACCGAGGACGATCCGTTCGGTGTGGCTCCTTGGTACTCGCAAATGTCCTTCGCGTTGGTGGTACTGGGTGGCGGCGGTGAGGTTGAGGGCCCATTTGTCGGCTTGGCTGCGTCGTGGCGCCGGTTTTTCGGCTTCGGCTGCGGGTTCGATCCCGAGGACTTCCTCGCACAGCCATTGCTGGGCGCTCGTGAGGTTGTCGAAGCCGAGTTGCTGGGTGCGTACCCACCGGCCGAGGTCTTCGCCTTAGCGTACGACCACGCCGGGCTGGGTGGGGAGCCCACCGCCGGTCTCGGCGAGGTGTTGTCGGGTGAGGTGGAAGCAGCGTTGCCACTCCACCGGCCAGTTCGGGCACCAGGAGGGGTCGATGTCGTCGAGCTGCTGACGCCGCATCTCCGACAGCGCTCCGGTCGACGACGGAACGGGGAGGCCCTCGGCTCGCCGCTGTTCGATCTCGGCCGCCTTGCGGGCGGCTGCTCGTTGGTTTTTCAGCCAGATCCCTACGCGGTATCCCTGGTAGGTGGCGTCGGTCGGTGCTGCGAGGTGCCCGTTCTCGGCTGCCCAGCCGCGGGCTGCGGCGAGGCCTTCGTCCCAGGCGACGTCGTAGTGCGACCAGACCATGCCCAGCTGTTCCAGCTGGGCGATGCGGTCGGCGTCCATGTCGCTGCGGGCGTAGAGGCGGCGGGCGTCGGCGATCCATTGTCCGAGCGGGAACGCGGCGAGCGAGGCCGGCCATCCCGCGCCCTCGGCCTCCACCTGCTGCTCCTGTTCGTCGCCTGCGGCGGGGACGCGGTAGGTGAAGGGCACCTTCAGGTCGCCGTGCTGGCGGGCGTAGATGCCGGCGGCCTCCACACCACGTCGCCAGTGGGTGTGTTCGGGGTTGAGGACGCGGAGGTTGATGAACGCGGCGAGCTGGGCGGGGTCGCGCGGTGTGCTGAACTTCAGCAGTTCCCG
>NZ_JBEXYS010000033.1:0-76889 GCF_040631045.1 Streptomyces sp. NPDC005706
AGAACCGACCAACCTCCGACGACTTCACCTGACCCGGCCTTGGCACAACCCATCCAACGACCAGGCCCCAACAAAGTCACCGGTATTGGGCCTAGCCGAGGTCCTCCGGCAGGTCCGCCGACGACTCCTCGGCGGCCAGGTCGGGGCGCAGTCGCTGCCACGAGGGCTGGCGCAGCATCCCGGCCCGGGTGCGGGTGCTGTAGCTGACCTCGCCGACCAGCCGGGGCAGCACCCACTGGGCGCCCGCGACGCGTGGCACCGGGTCGAAGGGGCACCGGCTGCTGGCCGCGGCCCGCAGCAGCCGGGCCAGTTCCGTCCGTTCCGCCTCGCTCCAGCCGGTGCCCACCCCGCCGACGTAGCGCAGCCGGCCACCGGCGCGCTGGCCGACCAGAACGGCGCCGGGCAGTCCGGTCAGCCGCCCCTTGCCGGGCAGCCAGCCGCCGATGATCACGTCCTCGCTGCGCATGTTCCGGATCTTGATCCAGGAGCGGGAGCGCACTCCCGGCTCGTACACCGAGTCCAGCCGCTTGCACACCAGGCCCTCGAGGCCGTGTTCCCTGGTCGCCCGGAGGGCCTGGGCGCCGTGACCGGTCACCGCGGCCGGCGTCGACCAGTGCGGTCCGGTCAGGCCCAGCTCCGTCAGCCGCGCCCGCCGCCGCGTGTAGGGGAGCCGGAGCAGGGGGCGTTCCAGGTGCGGGACGTCGAACAGCACCAGGTGGACCGGCACCTGGGCGGCGCGGCGTGCCGCCCTGGCGGGGGAGTGGGCGAGCCCCATCCGGCTCTGCAGCAACTGGAAGTCGGAGCGCCCCAGTTCGTCCAGGGCCAGTACCTCGCCGTCCAGGACGGCGGGCGTGGCGCCGAGGGCGGTGCCGAGCGGCCGGAGTTCGGGGTAGGCGCCGGTGATGTCCTCGCCGGAGCGGGCGCGCAGCAGGACGCTGCCGTCGCCGGGCAGATAGACCATCACCCGCTGGCCGTCCTGCTTGGTCTCGTACGCCCACCGCTCGTCCTGGGCGGCGGGCGGCAGCGGGCCGGGGGTGGCGAGCATGGGCGCGACGAGCGGCAGGGTCAGGGCGTTCACGGCTGAAGGTGTCGACCGCTCCCGCCGCCCTCACGCGCCTTTCGGCCCCGGTTCCCCTGAACGGGCCCCGGGGCCGGTCCGGCCGTCCTCAGCCCACCGGCTCGGCCGACGGCGCGCCGGCGGCCGACGGTGCCGCGACCGGGTCGGCCGGGCGGTGGCGGGGCAGGAAGGAGGCGAGCAGGAAGGCCAGGACGGCGGAGCCCGCGCCGAGCGCCAGGACGACCTTGAAGCCGTTCTCGGACGGCAGGGCGTGGCCGCCGAGGCTGGTCGTCATCTGGGCGAGGACCACGCCCGCGACCGCGCCGGCCACCGAGGTGCCGATGGACCGCATCAGGGTGTTGAGGCTGTTGGCGGCGGCCGTCTCGGACGCCGGCACGGCGCCCATGATCAGCGCGGGCATGGCGCCGTAGGCGAAGCCGACGCCGGCGCCGATGACGCAGGACACCAGGACCAGGTGCCAGACCTCGCTCATCAGCACGATGTCGAGGCCGTAGCCGGCGGCCACGACGACCGCGCCGGTCATCAGCGTGATCTTCGGGCCGCGGGACCGGGTGATCAGGGCGGAGACGGGGGCCGTCGCCATCATCACCAGACCCTGCGGGGCCATCACGAGCCCCGCGGTCATCATGGACTTGCCCAGGCCGTAGCCGGTCTGCGCGGGCAGCTGCAGAAGCTGCGGCAGGACCAGCGCCATCGCGAACATCGAGAAGCCGAACGCGATGGACGCGAGGTTGGTGAACAGCACCTGGCGGCGGGCGGTGGTGCGCAGGTCGACCAGCGGCTCGGCGGTGCGCAGCTCGAAGAAGCCCCAGGCGGCGAGCACGACGACCGAGAGCGCGAACAGGCCCAGCGTGGTCCCGCTGCCCCAGCCCCAGTCGGCGCCCTTGGAGACCGCGAGCAGCAGCGAGACGAGGCCGACCGCCATGCCGAGGGAGCCGGGCAGGTCGAAGCGGCCGCCGCCGCGCACCCGCGACTCGGGCACCAGGGCCACCACCAGCGCGAGGGCGAGGACACCGAGGGTGGCCGAGGTCCAGAACAGCACGTGCCAGTCGAAGTGGTCCGCGATGAAGGCGGCGTCCTGCTCCTGCACACCTGTGCCGAACAGGAGCGCGCCGTCGCCGAGGGCGCCCCGACGCCCCGCGCCACCTGGAGCGACGTCGCCACCGGCCTTGCCGACGCCATCGTCGGCCTCTGGCTCGCCCCGGTCACCCGGGTCCGCTGAACCCCCGTGGAGACGCACCGGGGGAGTGGTGCGACCCGGAGACGCGAACAAAATTGTTGACAATCTTGTTGGGCTAGTTTTAGGTTCGACAGGCACTCACTCAGGGAGGGCAACGATGCCGAAGGAAGCCCGTCCGACCACCGGGGAGCAGGCCAAACAGCATGCGCTCGCGCAGCTGCGGCAGGCGATCCTGCACGGCGAGATGGCACCGGCCCAGCGGCTGGTGGAGAACGAACTCGCCGAGCAGTTCGGTGTGACGCGGGCCAGCATCCGGGCGGCGCTGATCGATCTGGAGGCCCAGGGACTGGTCGAGCGGATCCGCAACCGCGGATCACGGGTGCGGGTGGTGACCGTGGAGGAAGCGGTCGCGATCACGGAGTGCCGCATGGTCCTGGAAGGACTGTGCGCGGCCAAGGCCGCCGTCGCCGCCAGTGACGGGCAGCTCACCGAACTGGCCGACCTCGGCGCGGCGATGGAGAAGGCCGTCGCCGACGGGGAGCCGGTGACGTACTCCGATCTCAACCACCGGCTCCACGACCGGATCCGGGAGATCTCCGGGCAGCAGACCGCCGTCGAGCTGCTGGAGCGGCTGAACGCCCAACTGGTCCGACACCGCTTCCAGTTGGCGCTCCGACCGGGGCGTCCGCAGCAATCCCTGAACGAGCACCTGGCGATGATCGAGGCGATCAGGGCCAGGGACCCGCAGGCGGCCGAAGCGGCCGTCCGCGCCCACCTCGCCAGTGTGATCGGCGCGCTCACCGACTGACGCGCCGCGCGCGGGACACGGGGGCGGGCGCGCACCTGTCCACGAGGCGAGGGCACCGCAGGGCAAGCCCTGCGGTGCCCGGCCCCGAAGAGGAAGACGTTCCGCAATGACGCACTCCAACGCGCCCACACCGTCACCACGTTCGACACTCGTCGTCACCGCGCACGCCGGGGACTTCGTGTGGCGTGCGGGCGGCGCCATCGCCCTCGCCGCCTCCCGCGGCGAGAAGGTCACCATCGCCTGTCTGACCTTCGGCGAACGCGGCGAGTCCGCCAAGGCGTGGCGCGAGGGGAAGACCCTCGAGGAGATCAAGGCGATACGCCGGGAGGAGGCGGAGCGGGCCGCCGCCGCCCTCGGCGCCGAGGTCCGCTTCTTCGACGCGGGCGACTATCCCCTCGTCGCCGGCGCCGAGCTGACCGACCGGCTCGTCGCCGTCTACCGGGAGACCCAGCCCGACGTCGTCCTCACCCACCCGGTCGAGGATCCGTACAACGGCGACCACCCGGCCGCCAACCGCATGGCGCTCGAGGCCAGGGTCCTCGCCCAGGCCATCGGCTACCCCGGCCCCGGCGAGATCATCGGCGCCCCGCCCGTCTTCTACTTCGAGCCCCACCAGCCCGAGATGAGCGGCTTCCGGCCCGAAGTGCTGCTCGACATCACCGAGGTGTGGGAGACCAAGCGCAAGGCGATGGAATGCCTCGGCGCCCAGCGGCACCTGTGGGACTACTACACCGACCTCGCCGTGCGCCGCGGCGTCCAGCTCAAGCGCAACGCCGGACCCAACCTGGGCCTGCCGCACAAGACCCTGGCCGAGGCCTTCATGCGCCCCTACCCGCAGATCGCGAAGGAGCTGGCATGAGCGGCGTGATCGTGACCGGCCCGCCGAAGGCGGACGCCGAGGACGTGGCTGCGCTGGCCGGCCACGGCGTGGCCACCGTGCACGAGGCCATGGGCCGCACCGGGCTGCTCCCCGCGCACCTGCGCCCGATCCAGCAGGGCGCCCGTGTCGCGGGCACGGCGGTCACCGTGCTGTCGTGGCCCGGCGACAACCTCATGATCCACGCGGCCGTGGAGCAGTGCGGCGAGGGCGACATCCTCGTCGTCACCACCACCTCGCCCTCCACCGACGGCATGTTCGGGGAACTGTTCGCCACCGCGCTGAAGCGGCGCGGCGTGCGCGGCCTGGTCATCGACGCCGGTATCCGCGACACCCAGGAACTGCGCGAACTCGGCTTCCCCGCCTGGTCGGCGGCCGTGTCCGCGCAGGGCACCGTGAAGGCGACCGGCGGCTCGGTCAACGTCCCCGTGGCCATCGGCGGCCAGGTGATCCGCGCGGGCGACGTGATCCTCGCCGACGACGACGGCGTGGTCGTCGTCCCGCGCGAGAGGGCCCGCGAGGCCGCCGAGGCGTCCGAGGCCCGCGAGGCCAAGGAGGCCGCCTCCCGCGCCGCCTTCGTCGAGGGCCAACTGGGCCTGGACCGCTACGGGCTCCGGGAGGAACTGGCGCGCCTCGGCGTGACCTGGACGCCGTACGAGGACCACGCGCGCGAAGGGACCGGCGCGTGACCGGGCCCGCGGAGGTGCGCTGCACGCTGATGCGCGGCGGCACCTCCAAGGGCGCCTGCTTCCTGGCCGAGGACCTGCCCGCAGACCCCGCCGCACGCGACGACCTGCTGCTGCGGGTGATGGGCAGCCCGGACCCGCGCCAGATCGACGGGCTCGGCGGCGCGCACCCGCTGACCAGCAAGGTGGCCGTGGTCTCGCCCTCCGAGGACCCGGACGCGGACGTCGACTACCTGTTCCTCCAGGTCGCCGTCGACCGGACCGAGGTGAGCGACCGTCAGAACTGCGGCAACATCCTCGCCGCCGTGGGCCCGTTCGCCGTCGAGCGGGGGCTCGTGGCCCCCGGCGACGGCGAGACCTCCGTACGCGTCCGCATGCTCAACACGGGGGAGCGGGCCGTCGCCACCTTCCCCACCCCGGGCGGCCGCGTCGACTACACCGGTACCGCCGAGATCTCCGGCGTGCCCGGCGGCGCCGCGCCCGTGGTGATCGAGTTCCCGGCCGCCGGCCGCCCGCTGCTGCCCACCGGACGGGTCCGCGACACCGTCGCCGGTGTCGAAGTGACCTGCGTGGACAACGGGATGCCGGCCGTGCTCGTCCCGGCGGCCGCGCTGAAGGTCACCGGGTACGAACAGCCCAAGGACCTGGAGGAGGACCTGGCGCTCGCCGACCGCCTGAGGGAGATCCGGCTGGCGGCAGGGCGGCTCATGGGGCTCGGCGACGTCGAGAACGCCACCGTTCCCAAGCTCACCCTGCTGGCCCCGCCGCGCACCGGCGGCGCGGTCACCACCCGCACCTTCATCCCCGTCCGCTGCCACACCTCCATCGGCGTCCTCGGCGCCGCGAGCGTGGCCGCCGGGCTCCGGCTGCCCGGCGGGGTGGGGGAGGGGATCGCCCGGCCGCCCGCGTCCGGTGAGCGGCTCCGCATCGAACACCCCACGGGCTTCCTGGACATCGACACGGACGTCGACACCGGCGCCCGGCCGCCGGCGGTGCGCCGCACCGCCGTCGTCCGCACCGCCCGCAAGATCTTCGACGGCACGGTCTTCCCCCGGCCGTCCGGCACCGTCCCCGCACAACCTCAAGGAGGCAACGATGGCTCCGCCCCTCGGTGACATCGCCCATATCGGCCACGCCCAGCTCTTCACCCCGGACCTGGACGCCAGTGTCGCCTTCTTCACCGACTACCTCGGACTCACCGTCAACGGCCGGCAGGGCGACACCGTCTACCTGCGCACCTTCGACGACTACGAGCACCACAGCCTGGTCCTCACCGCCCGCGAGCAGCCCGGCCTCGGCCGGCTCGCGCTGCGCACCTCCAGCGAGGAGGCCCTGCGGCGCCGGGTCGCGGCCGTCGAGGCGGCGGGCGGCACCGGCCACTGGACGGAGGACGAACCCGGCCTCGGCAAGCTGTACGTCACCACCGACCCGGACGGCCACGAGCACGCCCTGTACTGGGAGAGCGAGCACTACCGGGCCCCCGACGAGCTGAGGCCGGCGCTGAAGAACCAGCCGCAGGCCAAACCCAACCGGGGTGTGGGCGTGCGCCGCCTGGACCACGTCAACTTCCTCGCCGCCGACGTGCGGGCAAGCGCGGAGTTCCAGGAACATGTGCTCGGCGCCCGGCCGACCGAGCAGATCCGGCTGGACACCGGCCGGATCGCGGCCCGCTGGCTCACCTTCACGAACAAGTCGTACGACGTCGTCTACACGGAGGACTGGACGGGGTCGAGCGGCCGGCTGCACCACATCGCCTTCGCCACCGACACTCGCGAGGACATCCTGCGCGCCGCCGACCTCGCCATCGACACCGGCGTGTTCATCGAGACCGGCCCGCACAAGCACGCCATCCAGCAGACGTTCTTCCTGTACGTCTACGAGCCGGGCGGCAACCGCGTCGAACTGTGCAACCCGCTGACCCGTCTGGTCCTGGCGCCGGACTGGCCGCTCGTCACCTGGACCGAGGCCGAGCGGGCCAAGGGGCAGGCGTGGGGGCTCAGGACCATCGCGTCCTTCCACACCCACGGCACGCCGCCGGTCGCCTAGCCAGGGCCGCGCCACAGGGGGGTGAGTCGCGCACGACACCGTGCGCGACTCACCCCTGCGCTTATAACCGCTGGTCAGATGCCGAATACCCGGCCGTCCAAGGAGATTGTTGACAAAAGCGTTGACACTCTTGGGGCGGGTCCCTACCGTCTAGCGCATCACGGGTCGGCCGCGACGAGCCGCGTCGGCCCTCCCCGCGTCTCCGGCGAGTCCCCCGCTCCGCCCGGACAGGGGCCCCATCACTGATCCCCTCCAGGGAACGCCTCCTGGACGAGAGGAAAACAACGATGTCCTCCTCCCTCGCCCCGTCCGCTCGCGGCGGCAGACTGGCCCTGCTGGTCGTCGGTCTGTGCTGGCTCGCCGTGCTCTTCGACGGCCTCGACATGTTCATCTACGGCTCGGTGCTGCCGCACATGCTGGAGAGCGGGGCGCTCGGGATCACCCCGGGCCAGGCCGGCGACCTCGGCAGCTACGCCACCTTCGGCATGCTGATCGGAGCCCTGACGGCGGGCACGGTCGCGGACCGGGTCGGCCGCAAGAAGCTCATGGTCGCCTGCGTCGCGCTCTTCTCGCTGGCCTCCGGGATATGCGCGCTCTCCGGCTCCGTCGCCGTCTTCGGCCTCGGCCGCACCCTGGCCGGCGTCGGTCTCGGCGGCCTGCTGCCCACCGCGATCTCCCTGGTCTCCGACTACGCCCGCGGCGGCCGCGGTGCCCTGACCATCGGCGTGCTGATGACCGCCCACCACGCCGGCGGCATCCTCTCCGCCTACGTCGCCAAGTGGCTCGTCGAGCCCGCCGGCTGGCGCGCGGCGTTCTGGGTCTGCGTCGTGCCGCTGCTGTACGTCCCGGTGCTGATCAAGGTCATGCCCGAGTCGCTGAGCTTCCTGGTCGCCAAGGGCCGCGACAAGGAGGCCCGCGACCTGGCCACCCGCTACGAGGTCGAACTCCCCGCCGCGAAGGCCCGCAGGGCGGCCCCCGCCGACCGCTTCGGCGCCCTGCTCGACCTGTTCCGCGGCGGCGAGTGGATCCAGACCCTGCTGTACTGGACGGCCTCCTTCGGCGGACTCCTCCTCGTCTACGGCGTCGCCACCTGGCTGCCCACCCTGATGCGCGGCGAGGGCTACAACCTTGGCTCCGCCCTGACCTTCGTGGTCCTGTTCAACCTCGGCGGCATCGTCGGCATGCTGATCGCGGGCCGCGCCTCCGACCGGTTCGGCGCCCCGCGTGTCTCCGCGATCTGGTTCGCGCTCACCGCGGCCGGCGTCTTCCTGCTCAGCGTCCGCATGCCGCTGGGCGTGACCTTCCTGGTCGTCTTCCTCACCGGTGTCTTCCTCAACAGCGCCCAGACCATGATCTACGCGACCGTCTCCATTCGCTCCACCCCGGACAGCCGCGCCACCGCCGTCGGCTGGACCTCCGGCATGGGCCGCTTCGGCGCCGTCTTCGGGCCCTGGCTCGGCGGCCAGCTGCTGGCCGCGGGCAACGGCGACCGGGGCTTCACCGCCTTCGCCCTGGCCGGTGTCTCCTCGACGGTGTTCATCGGCGTCGCGGCCCTGCGCTCGGCTCGGCGGCCGGAGCGCGCCGGCACCGAGCAGCGGCTGATCGCCGCGGGCTGACCCGCGCCGGGTACCGGCCGGTACGGTGCCGCACCCACGCTCCGGGTGCGGCACCGCGCGTTTTCCCGCCCCCGCCCGCCCGAAGCGGCCCTGGCCGCGACTACTGTCGAGTAATATCCGGCGGCAGGTCACCAGAGGAGGAACCGTGCCCCGGTCCGAACGCTCACCCCTGCTGCTCGCCGGCCTGCTGGCCGCCGCGGGGGCCGCCCATTTCGCCGTACCCCGCCAGTTCGACCACCTCGTCCCGCGAGCGCTGCCGGGCTCGCCCCGGGCCTGGACGTACGGCAGCGGAGCCGTGGAGCTGGCCCTGGCGGCCGGTGTCGCCGCGCGCCGGACGCGCCCCCTGGCCGCCAGGGCGGCCGCCGCCTTCTTCGTCGGGGTGTTCCCCGCCAACGTGAAGATGGCCGTCGACTGGCGCCACCGGCCCGCCCCCCAGCGCAACGCCGCCCTGGCCCGGCTGCCGCTCCAGGTGCCCCTGGTGCTGTGGGCCCGCGGCGTGGCCCGCAGCGGGGAGGGACGGTCGTGACCGAACGTGCGCAAGTGGGCGCCAAGGCGGAGGACTTCGCGCTGCCGGACGAGACCGGCACGGTCCGCAGCCTCACCGGGCTGCTGGCCGACGGCCCGGTCGTGCTGTTCTTCTACCCCGCCGCCCTGACCCCCGGCTGCACCGCCGAGGCCTGCCACTTCCGGGACCTCGCCGCCGAGTTCGCGGCCGTCGGCGCCCGCCCGGTCGGGATCAGCGGCGACAGCGTCGAACGCCAGCAGGAGTTCGCCGGACGGCACACCCTCGGCATGCCGCTGCTGTCGGACGCCGACGGCGCGGTGCGTGACCGGTTCGGGGTCAGGCGGGGCTTCACCCTCGCCCCGACCAAGCGGGTCACCTTCGTCATCGGCCAGGACCGCACGATCCTGGAGGTGGTGCGCAGCGAACTGCGTATGAACACCCACGCCGACCGTGCCCTGGCCGCGCTGCGCGCCCCCCGGGACTGATGCGGTCCGCTGCCGCGGTTGATGGACCGGAGTATTCGGATCATCCTGGGGCATATGGAGCGAGCCGCGGCCGCTGTGGTCATCGACGCCCAGGGCAGGGTGACCGGGTGGAGCCAGGGCGCGCGGCTGCTCACGGGCCGCGCGGCGGACGAGGTCGTCGGCCGGCCCGCGGCCGAGCTGCTCGCCGGGGAGCCGCCCGGCGGCGTCCTGGCCGCCGGGACCGGCACCCTCACCCTGCGCCACCGCGAGGGACACCCGGTCCGGGTGGCCGTGAGCGTCTGCCCGGTGCTCGGCGCGGACGGCGCGCCGGCCGGGCACGTGATCACCGCCGACCCGACCGGCCCGGTCCTGGTCGGCGAGGCCTTCCAGCAGGCCTCCATGGCCATGTCGGTCCTCGACCTCGAACAGCGCTACCTGTACGTCAACGGCATCGCCTGCCGGCTGATGGGGATGCCCGAGGAGGCGCTGGTCGGCCGCTTCTACGCGGACACCGTGGCGGAGAGCGAGCACAGCCGGGGGTTCGTGCGCCATCTGCGCGAGGTGGCCGAGACCGGCCGGCCCGTCCGCTACGAGAGCTTCACCGGCGCCCCCGCACTGTACCGGGCGCACGCCTGGAGCATCGAGATGTGGCCCCTGTGCGACGGCTCCGGGGAGCCCACCGCGGTGGCTCTGGCCGCCTTCGACAGCAGCGAGCAGTACTGGGCCCGGCGCCGCCTCGCCCTGCTGAACGAGGCCGCCACCCGCATCGGCACCACCCTGGACGTGGTGCGCACGGCCGAGGAGCTGATCGAACTCCTCGTCCCGCAGTACGCCGACTTCGCCACCATCGACCTGCTGGACTGGGTGCTCGGCGCGCACGAGCCGCCGCAGGCCCCCGAGAGCGGCACCGAGCTGCGGCGCGTCGCCCACCGCTCCGTCGTGGCCGGCAACCGGGGCGCGGCACTGATGCCGGGGGAGTCGGAGGAGTACCGGCCGTCCACTCCGCCGGCCGTCGCCCTCCGCGAGGGCCGGGCGGTGCTGGCCCAGGCCGGTGAGCCGGCGTTCGACCGCTGGCTCGCGGACCGCAACGCGCGCTCCCCGGAGGGCCGGCCCCACCGTGAGGGCGTCCACTCGATGATCGCGGTGCCGCTGCGCGCCCGGGGCATCACCCTCGGCGCCGCGGTGTGCGTGCGCAAGTACCACTCGGACGCCTACGGCCCCGACGACGCCGTCTTCGCCGAGGAACTCGCCAGCCGCGCCGCCGTCTGCGTCGACAACGCCCGCCGCTTCGCCCGCGAGCGCGACACCGCCCACGCCCTCCAGCACAGCCTGCTGCCGAGCGGTCTGCCGGGGCAGGCCGCGGTCGAGGTGGCCCACCGGTACCTGCCGTGCGGCTCGCTGGCGGGCATCGGCGGCGACTGGTTCGACGTGATCCCGCTCTCCGGCAGCCGGGTCGGGCTGGTCGTCGGGGACGTCGTCGGCCACGGCATCCAGTCCTCGGCGACGATGGGCCGGCTGCGCACGGCGGTGCGCACCCTCGCCGACGTCGACCTGCCTCCGGACGAGCTCCTCACCCACCTGGACGACCTGGTCATCCATCTGACCTCCGGCGGGACCGGCGAGGAGGTCGCCGAACTCGGCGCCACCTGCCTCTACGCCGTCTACGACCCCGTCTCCCGCCGGCTCAGCCTGGCCGCGGCCGGCCACCCGGCCCCGGCCGTCGTGCTGCCCGGCGGCACCGCCGAGTTCGTACCCATGAGCGCCGGGCCGCCCCTCGGCGTCGGCGGCCTGCCCTTCGAGGCGACGGAACTCGAACTGCCCGCGGGCTCGGTCGTCGCCCTCTACACCGACGGCCTGGTCGAGGACCGCGACCGGGACGTCGACCGCGCCACCGAGGAACTGCGCCGAGCCATCGGCGCACCCGCGGCCTCCCTCGAAGCCCTCAGCGACGACGTCCTCAAGGCCGTCATGCCCGAGCAGCCCACCGACGACGTCGCCCTGCTCCTGGTCCGCACCCGCGCCCTGGGCGCCGACCGGGTGGCCACCTGGGACGTCCCGCCGGACCCGGCCGCTGTGGCCGCCTTCCGGCAGGCGGCCACCGAACGGCTGACCGACTGGGGCCTCGAGGAGATCGCGTTCGTCACCGAACTCGTCGTCAGCGAGCTGGTCACCAACGCCATCCGCTACGGCGAACCGCCCGTCCAGCTCCGCCTGATCCGCGACGGCGCGCTCATCTGCGAAGTCTCCGACGCCAGTTCCACCTCACCGCATCTGCGCCGGGCGCACGCCTACGACGAGGGCGGCCGCGGACTGCTGCTGGTCGCCCAGCTCACCCAGCGCTGGGGCAGCCGGCAGACGGGCAGCGGCAAGACGATCTGGGCCCAGCAGCCGCTGCCCGGTACCTGATCACTCGAAGGAGCACCCCGGGTTCGGCGCGTCCTCGGAGAACGGGGCGCCGTGCGGCAGTACGTAGAGCACCTCCAGGACGACCGGGGTGCTGCCCAGGTTGCGGCCTATGTGCACACGGTCCGGGCCGGCCGGCTCCTGGATCGTCGCGCCCGCGCGGTACACGCCGTCCGAGGCGCAGCCGGAGTCGAAGTGGCTGAGGGTGCCCTGCTTCACCACGCCGTACAGCGGACCGTCGTGGTAGTGCCAGCCGGTGCCCTGGCCGGGCGGGATGGTGATCTCGCGCAGGGTGTAGTCGGTGCCGCCCACCGTCCTCTGGACGAGGGTCCGGGCCGTCACCCCGGAGCCCGGCGGGGTGGCCCCCGCGGCGGGGCAGGCGAGGAACGCGGTGGCGGTCACCACGCCGATGAGGGCGGTGCGGAGTGCTGTGCGCATGCGGGAGCCTCCAGGGTCGCGAGCGGTTACCGCCGCGAACATAGAGGCACAAGGCGGGAGTTGGGGGCGGAACCAGGTGATCCGGTTACGGCGCCCGGCGTGCCGTTCGCGGCGCACGGTGTTCCCGACGCGGCGCCCGGTGGTCCGCGCACGGCGTCACCGGCCGGTGTCCCCGAGCCGGGTGCGGGGTCCCGCCGGTCACTCCTCGCCAAAGTCGTCGGCGGCCTGGCGGGGAGGGCCGGGCGGCCGTGCCGACGGAAGCGGGCGGCGCGGACGCGGGAAGTTCGCGCGGCACGGGCCCCGGTGTCACGATCGGTCGTGGAGCCGGTTCGGACGAGCAACGGAGCGCGCATGACGACGCACAGGGCCACGGCGGAGCACACCGGGCGGGCGGCACGGGCCGCGGGTGTCGAGGTGCGCCCGGTCGCCGGGCACATCGGCGCCGAGATCACCGGCGTCGATCTCGCCGGCCCGCTGGACGACGCGGTGGCGGCCCTGATCAGGGAGGCGGTGCTGCGCTGGAAGGTGGTGTTCTTCCGGGGGCAGGAGCTGGACCACGCCGGACACGTCGCCTTCGCCCGCCGGTTCGGCGAGCCGGTAGTCCTCGGCCGGCGGGGCGGCGCCTCGCCGGAGGACTTCCCCGAGGTGGAGACCACCGCCGACCGGCTGGAGCTGGGCGGCCGGTTCGGCATGGAGCAGGAGGAGTGGCTGCGCCGGCGCCGGCACACCCTGCTGCGCGGCTGGCACTGCGACCACGGCGCCCGCGTCGACCCGCCGGCCGCGACGGTCCTGCGCGCCGAGACCGTGCCGCCGTACGGCGGCGACACCACCTGGGCCAATCTGGCCGCCGCCTACGCCGGGCTCTCGGCGCCGGTCCGTGCCTTCGTGGACGGGCTGCGCGCCGAGCACCGGCTCGGCGTGGGCTACCAGCCGCGCCCCGGCGACGACGCCTACCTCCGCCACCTGCTGGACCATCAGGTCGCCTCGGTGCACCCCCTGGTGCGCGTGCACCCGGAGACGGGCGAGCGCGTGCTGTACGTCAACGGCTACTACCTGGAGCAGATCACCGGGGTCTCGCGCCCCGAGAGCGCGGCCCTGCTGGAGATGCTGCTCGAGCAGGCGGTGCGCCCCGAGTACACCGTCCGCTTCCGCTGGGAGCCCGGGAGCGTCGCCTTCTGGGACAACCGGGCCACCATCCACCTGGCCCCCAGCGACAACGCCCACCTGGAGTTCCCCCGGATCATGCACCGGGTGATGCTCGCGGGCGACGTCCCGGTGGGCGTGGACGGCAGGCGGTCCGAGCCGGTCACCGGCACGGAGGCGGGCCGCTGGTGAGCCGGGGGGCCGGCCGCCGGCCCGGCGCCCGCCCCCCGTGGCTCACGTCAGCGGGATCGTGACCTCGTCCTCGACCGGCGGATCCAGTTCCTGGGCGCGGTTGCCGGTCGCCGCGAAGCAGCGCAGGCGCACCGCCTCCGGGGTGACGTCCAGGCGCAGGAAGGACTTGAAGAACGGCGGACTGTACGTGACCGAACCCGGCGAGAAGAGCTGGGTGTAGAGCTTGCGGACGGGCAGCCGGAACCGCGGGGCCCGGCCGGGGCGGCGGCCCGCGCCCAGCAGGCTCGCGACCAGCCGGACCCGCCGGGTGATCCGGACCTGCGGACCGGGCGCCCGGCCGGGCTCGATTCCGAGTCGTTCGGCCACGACCGCCGTCGCCTCGTCCTCGGTGAGGGTGAAGAAGCGGCGCAGCCGCAGCCGCCGGGCGTACACCCGGCTGTAGAAGGCCAGTGAGTCGCCGCGCAGCGGGTAGCAGCGGAACTCCCGCTCCGTGACGTTCGCGACGGACACCCGGGGGATGGTGTGCGTGGCGTGCATGAACGCGCCACCGCCGCCCGAGACCACGTACTGCAGGGTGCGGCCGTCCACGTCGACCGGATAGCGCTGGTAGTTGTGGATGTCGCCGCCGATCGCGGCCACGTAGTGGTGCTCCGGGGCGCGCACGACGTCGTCGACCGTGCCGCCGCCCTCGATGGCGCACGGGTGGTGCTCGCCGTCCACGTACAGCGGTGAGCCGGTGATCAGGATCTTGGGCTTAGGACCCCGGGACACCTCCCGCAGCCACGCGCCCTGCTCGGCGTCGAGCGTGCCGAGCAGTCCGGTGTCGATGCCGACGATCCGCACCGGTCCGGCGTCGATCGCCCAGTAGGGCCCCGGCTGCACGGCCCGCTGCTCCGGCGCCGAGCGCAACTCCCGTGCCTCGGAGAGGCGTTGACCGTCCGACGGGCGTGCCCGGTGCCACAGCAGGGTGCGCCACCAGGCACGGGTGAGCGGGCGGGGCCGCGGCTCGGGGGCGGGCGGGGGAGCGTCGGCGCAGAAGACCCGCATGAACGCGCCGAGGTCCTCGTACCAGTCGTGGTTGCCCGGTACCGCGAAGACGGGGGCGGGATAGTCCTGGTACGGCCGGAAGAACTTGGTGCCGTAGTCGTCCGCGCTGCCGACGGGGTATATGACATCGCTCGCGATCACCGCGAACTCCGTGTCCCGGCCCACCTCCAGGAAACCGGGCACGGTGGCGTACTGGGAGGCGCCGCCCTCGCCGGTGTCCCCGACGACCATGAAGGAGAAGCGGTCCGGCACGTCTCGCCGCACCACCTTGTCCGCCGGCGCCCCGGCAGCCGTCTGCCCGGCCACCAGGCGGGCGCGGGTACGGCCGGTCGGGTCGCCGAACCATGACGCGAGCACCCCGTTGCGGGCGGCCCACAGGACCCTCGGATTCAGCCAGGACAGCCTTTCCACGTGAACGGGCATCAGCCGCTGGTAGAGACCGGGTTCGGAGGGGCCCCAGCCGGCGCCCCGGGCGGTATCGCGTGAGGATTCAGACACGCGAGCACGGTAACAACGGTCCTGTGAACGCCTGAAGGGTGGGACCTGGTGTCAAGTGCTGGTAAAATCAGGCTACTTCGCGGTCGGTGTCACCGATGCCGTGTTCACCGCGCCCCGCGCCGCACGATGCGCCGATCCGGCGCGGCGAGAGCGTTCGGGCCCGCCCGGCCGCCGCCGGGGCAGGGTAGGGAAAACCCTCGAATTGCCTCTGACGTTGCTGACATGCGCGAGTCAAGACTGTCATTCTCCCCCAGCACGCAGTCGGTTTCGCGTGCAAGCACCATGCTCCCCACACAGTTCAGCTCGTCCCGGACAGCACACCCGTCTGCCCGGGTCTTCACCGGCCGCTACCCGGTGGCCGCAGCAGGAGGAAATCGAGTGAGTCGTCGTCTTCCCCACAGACGGGCCATGGCCGGAGCCGCACTGGTCTCCACCGCGGCCTTCCTCGCCGTCGGTATCCAGTCGGTGCCGGCCGCCGCCAAGCCCTCCGCCCCCCACGCCGGCCACCTGCGCACCGGCGGCCTGGAGGCCAAGCTCTCTCCGGCCCAGCACGCCAAGCTGGTCAAGAGCGCCCAGCAGAAGACCGCCGCGACCGCCCGCTCCCTCGGTCTCGGCGCCAAGGAGAAGCTGGTCGTCAAGGACGTCGTCAAGGACAACGACGGTACCCTGCACACCCGTTACGAGCGCACCTACGCCGGGATCCCCGTCCTCGGCGGCGACGTCGTGGTGCACACCCCGCCGGCCTCCGTGGCCAAGGGCACGGTGAGCACGACCTTCAACAACAAGCACACCGTGAAGGTCGCCTCCACCACCGCGACCTTCACCAAGGGCGCCGCCGAGAACAAGGCCCTGAAGGCCGCGAAGGCCCTCGACGCCAAGAAGGCCACCACCGACAGCGCCCGCAAGGTGATCTGGGCCGGCGACGGAACCCCGAAGCTCGCCTGGGAGACGGTGATCGGCGGCCTCCAGGACGACGGCACGCCCAGCGCGCTGCACGTCATCACCGACGCCACCACCGGCAAGGAGCTGCACCGCTACCAGGCCATCCAGACGGGTACCGGCAACACCCAGTACAGCGGCTCGGTCAGCCTCAGCACCACGCTGTCCGGCTCGACGTACCAGCTCTACGACACCACGCGCGGCGGCCACAAGACGTACTCCCTCAACGGGAGCACCTCCGGCACCGGCTCGCTGATGACGGACTCGGACGACGTCTGGGGCACCGGGTCGGGCTCCAACACCCAGACCGCCGGCGCCGACGCCGCCTACGGCGCCCAGGAGACCTGGGACTTCTACAAGAACACCTTCGGCCGCAGCGGCATCCGCAACGACGGTGTCGCCGCGTACAGCCGGGTCCACTACAGCAGCGGCTACGTCAACGCGTTCTGGGACGACAGCTGCTTCTGCATGACCTACGGCGACGGCACGTCCAACACCCACGCGCTGACGTCGCTCGACGTGGCCGGCCACGAGATGAGCCACGGTGTCACCTCGAACACCGCGGGCCTCGACTACAGCGGTGAGTCCGGCGGTCTGAACGAGGCGACCTCCGACATCTTCGGCACGGGTGTGGAGTTCTACGCCAACAACTCCTCGGACGTCGGTGACTACCTCATCGGCGAGAAGATCAACATCAACGGCGACGGCAGCCCGCTGCGCTACATGGACAAGCCCAGCAAGGACGGCGGCTCCGCCGACAGCTGGTACTCCGGCGTCGGCAACCTGGACGTCCACTACTCCTCGGGCCCCGCGAACCACATGTTCTACCTGCTCTCCGAGGGCAGCGGCAGCAAGGTCATCAACGGGGTCACCTACAACAGCCCGACCTCGGACGGCGTCGCCGTCGCCGGCATCGGCCGCGCCAAGGCGCTGCAGATCTGGTACAAGGCGCTGACGACCTACATGACGTCGAGCACCAACTACGCCGGTGCCCGCACCGCCGCCCTGAACGCGGCCGCCTCGCTGTACGGCACCAACTCCGCCGAGTACGCCGGGGTGGGCAACGCCTTCGCCGGCATCAACGTCGGCAGCCACATCAACCCGCCGAGCAGCGGTGTGACGGTGACCAACCCGGGCAGCCAGAGCGCCACCGTCGGCACGGCGGTCAGCCTGCAGGTCCAGGCGAGCAGCACCAACAGCGGTGCCCTCACCTA
Organism: Streptomyces sp. NPDC005706; assembly: GCF_040631045.1. Taxonomy (NCBI): domain Bacteria; kingdom Bacillati; phylum Actinomycetota; class Actinomycetes; order Kitasatosporales; family Streptomycetaceae; genus Streptomyces; species Streptomyces sp. NPDC005706. The sequence goes on from NZ_JBEXYS010000033.1 coordinate 17,135, forward strand.
CAGCGCCACCGGTCTGCCGGCCGGCCTGTCGATCAACAGCTCGACCGGTCTGATCTCCGGTACGCCCACCACCGCCGGCTCCTCCAGCACCACGGTGACGGTGAAGGACTCCACCGGCGCGACCGGCACCGCGACCTTCGGCTGGACGGTCAGCACCACCGGCGGCGGCTGCTCCTCGTCCCAGCTGCTGGCCAACCCGGGCTTCGAGTCGGGCAGCACCGGCTGGACCGCGACGAGCGGCGCCATCACCACCGACACCGGTGAGGCCTCGCACAGCGGTTCCTACAAGGCCTGGCTCGACGGCTACGGCACCTCGCACACCGACACCGTGTCCCAGTCGGTGACGATCCCCGCGGGCTGCAAGGCGACCCTGACCTTCTACCTGCACATCGACACCTCGGAGAGCGGCAGCACCGCGTACGACAAGCTGACGGTGACCGCCGGTTCGAAGACCCTGGCCACCTACTCGAACGTCAACGCGGCCTCCGGCTACAGCCAGAAGTCCTTCGACCTGTCCTCGCTGGCGGGCCAGACGGTCTCGCTGAAGTTCAACGGCGTGGAGGACTCCTCCCTGCAGACCAGCTTCGTCGTGGACGACACCGCCCTGACGACCGGCTGATCAGCGCACGAAGCGGTCCCGCACCCCGGAGCTTCTCCGGGGTGCGGGACCGTCCCATGTCTCAGCTCAGCGGATCCAGCGTCAGGTACGCCTGCTGCGGGCCGCCGTCGTGCACCAGCGACTCCTGGTTGCCGACGTCGTCGAAGGCGAAGGCGTACGCCTTGCCGTCGGCCATCTGGGAGTGGACGGCACGCGCGTAGTGGTTGGTCACGCCGTCCTTGTAGAAGTTCGCCGCCGAGGTGTCGGGCTGGTTGGGGTTGCTCAGCAGCGTGGACCGGTTGAAACCGGCGCACAGCGTACGGGAGATGGGGCCGCGCACGTTGTCGTTGGGCGCGTCCAGCAGCTTGTGGCAGCCGAAGATGCTGGAGGCGTCCGGCTTCTGGAAGCTGGTGACCACCGCGCCGGAGGAGTTGGTGAAGTTCATGACGTTCCCCGACACCCGGCCGAAGTACTTGGTGTTCGGCTGGTCGGTGAACGGCGTGACGGTCAGGGTCGACGTCGAGTACTTCTGCCACACCCGGTTGACGTAGTCGTCCATGACGTTCGCCGGCAGGGCCCCGGTCTCCACCCCGTACAGCGGGGAGAGCGCGCGCAGCACGGTGCCGTCGGAACGCGTCTGGACCAGGCCGGACCAGCCGCCCGACTGACCGCGCAGGGTGTTGAACACCGCGTTGTAGCCACCGGACTTCAGGTGGCCGGTGGTGCTCACGCTGCCGTCCGAGCGCTGCACTCCGACCGCGTACGGCGCCGAGAACATGTCCACCTGGGTGCTGTTGAGCCACAGACCCGAGTCGTTCAGCGTGTACTCCGACCAGTTGAACAGGATGTTGCGGTTGGGGTCGGAGGGGTTCTGCACGGCCGGCTGCACCAGGCCGCCGGTGGTCAGCCGGAAGTCGAGCTTCTGGCCGTAGGAGAAGTAGATCCGGCCGGAGAACTTGGGTATCCGGATCGTCTTCGACTGTCCGGGGGCCGGGCCGGTGATCGCCGCGTCCGGTGCCGGGGTCGGCGGATTGCCGCCCGCGGGCCAGGCGTGGAAGGCGCCGCTCTCGTCGGCCCAGCCCTGCCGTCCCGAGGACAGCTGGGTGCCGAGGTCGTACACGTACACGGGTCCGGAACGGCCCGAGTTGTTGGTGATCTTCAGTGGGATGGTGTCCGCGACGGCGGCGCCGGCGCGGTCCGGTGTGCCGAGCGCGAGCACACCGCCCACCAGGGCCGCCGCGGCCGCCAGGGGCAGCACAGGACGCGTATGACTGGGGAGCACTCTCCACCTCCGTGTGGGGTCGGGGTGGTACGTAGCTTGGTCCGTACCTGTTCTGAGAGCGCTCTCAGCGTTACGGCCGATCACGTGCATGTCAATGATTTGGACAGGATCCGGGTGGCGTCCGCGCCGGGGCGGACGCCGCGGCGGACCTCAGAACGCGCGTTCCAGCAGGGCGAGCAGGGCGGCCCGGTGCCGCTCGTCGGCCTCCCGGTCGTAGGCGGTGGTGTCCGCCTGCGTGTACCCGTGCCCGGCCCCCGGATAGACCTCGGAGGTGTGCCGTACGCCGGCGGCGCTGAGCGCGTCCGTCAGGCGCCGGATCTGCTCCTCGGGCATGGACCGGTCCTGGTCGGCGTGGCCGAAGTACAGCTCGGCGGTGATGTCTCCGGCGCCCAGGTGGGGGCTGTCGGGGGCGTCGGTGGCGAGCCGTCCGCCGTGGAAGCCGGCCGCGGCCACGACCCGGTCCGGATGGGTAGCCGCCGTCCGCAGGACCAGCCGGGCGCCCATGCAGTAGCCCGTCAGCGCCACCGGGCCGTCGGCGACCAGGGGGCTGCCCGCCAGCCAGTCCAGGTAGGCGTCCGCGTCGCGCCGGGTCCGGTCCGGGGTGAGGGAGGCCATGACCGGGCCGATCCGCTGCCAGATGGTCGGGTCGGCCGCGGTGTCGATGAACTCCGGGACCTCCCCGATCGGGGTGCGGCCGTGCCGGTAGAAGACGTTGGGCACCAGCACCGTGTAGCCGGCGCCTGCGAGCCGGTCCGCCATCGAGCGCAGCTGCGGGCGCAGCCCGTACGCGTCCTGGTAGAAGAGGACTCCCGGCCGCGGCCGCCCGTCGGCGGGATGGGCGAGGTAGGCGTCGGCCACGCCGTCCGCGGTCGGAATGTCGACGTCGGTTCCCTGTACGCCGGTCATGATGTGGAGCCTCCCGGGGTGGATCGGCCGAGAGGGACACAGGTGCCCGTCGGCCTCGCGTGCACGCCCCATGCTGCCACGCAAGATCCACAAGGCCGGGAGGGCCGGCCCGTCACTCGAAGCGTGCCGTGTCCCCGGCGCCCCGCCGGACGATCTCGGCCTCCCCGCCGGAGAAGTCCACCACCGTGGTCGGCTCGGTGCCGCAGTCCCCGGAGTCGACCACGGCGTCCACCACGTGGTCGAGCCGGTCCTTGATCTCCCAGCCCTGGGTCATCGGCTCCGCCTCGTCCGGCAGCAGCAGCGTGCTGGACAGCAGCGGCTCGCCCAGTTCGGCCAGCAGGGTCTGGGTGACCACATGGTCGGGGATGCGCACGCCCACCGTCTTCTTCTTCGGGTGCAGCAGCTTGCGCGGCACCTCGCGGGTGGCCGGGAGGATGAAGGTGTAGCTGCCCGGGGTCGACGCCTTGACGGCCCGGAACACGTCGTTGTCGACGCGCACGAACTGGCCGAGCTGCGCGAAGTCCCGGCACATGAGCGTGAAGTGGTGCCGGTCGTCCAGGCGGCGGATCGAACGGATCCGGTCCATGCCGTCCCGGCTGCCGATCTGGCAGCCCAGCGCGTAGCAGGAGTCGGTCGGGTATGCGATGAGCGCCCCCGAACGCACCGCGTCGACGATCTGGCCGATGCTGCGCGGCTGCGGGTTCTCGGGGTGCACGTCGAAGTACTTCGCCATCCGCCGAGCTTAATGCCCTTCCCGGGGTGCCGCGGGCGCGGCCCGGCCGCGACCGCCGTGGCGGACGCACCCGCACGCGCTTTTTGACATAGGTATGAAGTCATATCTATTCTCTCCGTCATGCCCGGATCCAGCGCATCCCAGCGGGACGTCGAACGCGTCGCCTCGGCGCTCGCCGACCGCCTGCCCTCGCTGCACCGGGCACTGGACCGGCTGGTCGCCCGTGACTACGCGCACCCCAAGCCCCCCGAGGGGCAGCTCAATCTGCTGCGGTACGTCGCCGAGCACGAGGGAGCCACGGTCCGCGAGGCGGCCGGCGCCCTGCTGATGAAGCCCAACAACCTCAGTGCCCTCGTCTCCCAGCTCACCGGCCAGGGTCTGCTGGAACGCCGGCAGGACGGCGCCGACAAGCGGGTCGCCCGCCTGCACCTCAGGCCGCTCGCCCGCCGGCGGCTGGCAGAGGTGCGCGCGCTGCAGGTCTCCCATCTCACCGAGGGGCTGCTGTCGCTGACCGAGGGCGAACTGGACGCCCTCGGCTCCGCCCTGGGTTCGCTCGTCTCACTGACGCACCGGCTGCACTCCGCCGCCCACTGACCCGTACGCGTCCCGCCGGCCCCGTACGCGTCCCGTCCCCGCGTCGGGATCCCGCCGGGGCGGCCCGTACCCGCGCCGCGCTCGTGCCCGGCGCACCCGGGGCGTGCGGTCGTGGGCGCCTTCTGCGCCGCCCTTCCTCCGCTGTCCTTCCCCGTACCAGACAAGGCTTCCGCATGCCGTCCACCTCCGTGGATCACTCCGCCCTGCCCGCGTCCAGCGAGGCGCCGCCCACCGCCGCCCGGCGCCGGTCCAATCCCTGGCTCACCCTGTGCGCGGTGGCCTTCGGCCTGTTCATGGTCCAGCTCGACGGATCCGTCGTCGCCATCGCCAACCCCGAGATCGGCCGCCGGCTGCAGGCCTCCACCGCCGAGCTGCAGTGGGTGACCAACTCCTACCTGCTGGCCCTCGCCGCCACCCTCATCCTCGGCGGCAAGCTCGGCGACCGGTTCGGCCGGCGCACCTTCTACCTCGCCGGCGTCGCCGGGTTCGCCGTGGCCTCCGTCGCCATCGGCCTGTCCGGCTCCATCGCGGGCGTCGTCGCCTTCCGCGCGCTGCAGGGCGTCTTCGGCGGGCTGCTCATGCCCAACACCCTCGGACTGCTGCGCGCGGTGTTCCCGCCGCGCAGGTTCGCCATGGCGGTGGGCATCTGGGCGATGGTCTCCGCCGTCTCCACGGCGCTCGGCCCGATCGTCGGCGGACTGCTGGTGGAGCACGTGAGCTGGCAGTCCGTCTTCTGGATCAACCTGCCGATCGGCGTCCTCGCCTGCGCGTTCGGTGCGTTCGTGCTGCCCCGGTCGAAGAACCCCACCGGCCGGCACCGGTTCGACGTCACCGGGGTGATCCTGCTGGCGCTCGGCCTGATCGCCGTCGTCTTCGGCGTCGTCAAGGGCGAGACATGGGGCTGGACGTCCGCCGGCACCTGGGGAGCGGTCCTCGCCGGAGCGCTGGTGCTCGCCGTCTTCGTCCGCGTCGAGACGCGCACCGCGCATCCGCTGCTGCCCATGCGGCTGTTCCGCAGCCGTCCGCTGGCCGTCGGCACCGTCGTCACCGCCCTCAACTTCTTCGTCATGCTGGGCGGCATCTTCTTCATCATGCTGTACCTGCAGAACGTTCGGGGACTGACGCCCGTGCAGGCGGGCGTGCGCACGCTGCCGCTGAGTCTCGCCTCGCTCGTCGCCTCCCCGCTCGGAGCCGCCCTGACCCAGCGCTTCGGCGCCCGCGTGTGCATGCCGCTCGGCATGCTGCTCCAGGGCGCCGCCTGCTTCGGCATGCTCACCTGGTCCGGCGACTCCTCGTACGCCACCATGTGGCCGCCGTTCGTCGCTCTCGGCCTCGGGGTGGGCATGGTGATGTCCGCCTCCTCCGACGCCATCGTCGGCAACGCGCCCGTCAGCGACGCCGGAGTGGCCGGCGGACTCCAGGCCACCACCCTGCAGATCGGCGGCGCGCTCGGCACCTCCGTGCTGGTCTCCGTCATCAGCGCCCGGGTGGGCACCACGCTCCGTACGGAGCTGACCGGCGCGGGCGTTCCGGGAGCCCTGGCCGGGAAGCTGGCCGAGGCCAAGGACGCGGTGGCGATGGGTGTCGCCCCCGTCTCCGGCGGCATGCCGGACTCGTTGCGGGCGGCCGTGGCGGCGGGCAGCGAGCGGGCCTTCATGACCGGGCTGCACACGTCCGCCGTGGTCACCGGTGTGCTCTGCATGCTGGGCGCGCTTCTCGCGGCGGCCGGAATGCGCCCCGCGCCCGGCGCGGACACCGGCGACCGGACCTCCGCGGGCGGCTGACGGGCCCGCACCGGAAGTCCCCGGAAAAAGCCAGGTGTAGGACGGCAATCAGGGGGCATGCGAGGGAAGAGCCGCCCGGGGCCTCCCCCCGCCACCGGGCTGCGGCGCCTCCGCCGGCGGTCCACTCCCCCCCCCGGACCGCCGGCGGAGCCATGTCCACGGGCACCGCCGGCGGCGCGAAGCGGCGCATCGGGTAACGTCCACGTCCGAAACCCGAGGCAGGACGCGAGAACGAGGAGGGGCGCGACGTGGCCGGCCGAGCCGAAGAGGGCCTCCACGCCGAGGAGCCGTACGCCGCCGACTGGGCCGGGCAACTGCTCGACCATCTGCGCCCCGCGGCCCGCGACCCGCACCGGCTGGCCACCTGGCTGGGACAGACCCTGCGGGCGACCGTGTGCCTCCAGGACGCGCACGGCGGCCTCCTCGCGGGCGAGGCGGTACCGCTCGACGCCGCCGTGCTCGCCGACATGGGCGGCGGCCGGGTCTCCTCCGCCGCCCTGGACGACGGCGGGCGCCACGTCCGCATGGTCGCGGTACGCCACCGTGACCAGGGCGCGGGCGCCGTGCTGGCCGTGGTCCGCGGCGGACCCTTCGACCCGCGCGCCGCCGACCTCGTCAACCGCGCCGCCGGCGTGCTCGAACTCCTGCTGCGCCACCGGGAGCTGGCCCACGCCGGGCGCCGGCTGCGCCGGGCCACGGCCGACCTGCGGCTCGCCATCCTGCAGCTGCTGATGGTGGAGGACATCGTCTCCGCCCGCAGGGTCGCCGCGGGCCTGTGGCCGGGCCTGCTCGAAGGGGACACCGCCCGGGTGTACGTGGTCGAGAGCGCCCCGGCCGAGCGGGACGCGCTCGCCGACGCCTGTGCCGACGCCACCGACGGCCAGGCACTCGTGGTGCGCTGCCCCGCGATGGACGGCCATGTCATCGTCGTCAGCCCCGAACCCGCGGCGGGTCAGCGGCTGCGGTCCCTGATCGACGGCCGGTCCGGCATCTTCCTCGGCGGCAGCCTGCGCCAGCGCCTCGCCCGCACCGCCGGCGCCTACGGCCAGGCCGTCAGCGCCCTCGCCGTCGCCCGCTTCCGCCCGGACCGGACGGCCGTCTACGCCGAACGCACCCGCCCCGAGCGGCTCATGGACCCGGCCGGGCTGCGCGCCTGGTCCGCCGGAGTGCTGCGTCCGCTCGACACCCTGCCCCACCACACCCGCGCCGAACTCCTCGCCACCACCCGTCTCGGCCTGGACTTCACCGCCGTGAGCGCGGCGAAGGTGCTCGGCGTCAGCCGCAACACCGTCCGCGCCCGCATGGATCGCGTCGAGACGTTGATCGGCACGGACTTCGCCGGCCTCACCACCCGAGCCGTCGTCCGGCTCGCACTCAACTCCGAGGCGGCGGGCGGCGCGTACGACCCCGGCGGCACGGCATCCGGCCCGCCGGCCGGCGTCCGGCTCGGCGACCTGCTCGCCCCGCCCGCGCTGCGCGGCTGGGCCGTGGATCTCCTCGGCCGTCTGGACGCCGACGGCCGCGATCTGCGCCGCACCCTGTGCGCCTGGCTCGCCGCCGACGCCAACGCCGAACGCGCGGCACGGGAACTGCGCGTCCACGCCCAGACCGTGCGCGAGCACGTCCGGGCCGCCGAACCCGTGCTGGAACGCCAGTTGCTGGCCGGTGGGAGCGATCTGTACGAGGTCGTCCTGGCCCACCTGGCCGCCGGCGCCCTCACCGTCCCCGGCCTCGGCGGGGCGAACCGGGGCCAACCGGACTCGGCTGTGCACGAGTGAGTCCCCGGCGCCGCCGGAAGGGCACGGGCGCGGTACCCGTCGCAGCGTCCCGCGCGTAACGTCGGGGGTCCGCGGGGCACGACCGGCACGGGGGACCGGTCGGGGCCCCGCCCTCTTCCGCGCCGCCCGGTCTCACCGTGCGGCGGGTTCGGCCGGCAGGTCGAAGACATGACCCGGGGAGACGATCTCCGTGATCGCCTGCCCGAACAGGGTGCTCGGTTCCTGGTTGTCGTGGCCGATGTCGGTGTTGAGGGCCACCACGAGGGTCGTCCGCGCCTCGGGCAGGTAGACGGTCAGGGTCTCGTAGCCCGGCAGCGAGCCGTTGTGGCCGATCCACCCCTGCACGTCGAAGATCCCCAGCCCGTATCCGGCGCCCGGGATCGGGGTGGGCGGTGTGACGAGCCGCTGCGCCTGCGCGGCCGGGCTGATCATCCGCCGGCCGTCCGGGAAGCGGCCGGTCGCCACCGTGGGCGCCCAGGTCCGCAGATCCCCCAGGGTGGAGATCATGGCGCCCGCCGCCCACCCCCACGACGGGTTCCAGTCGGCCGTGCCCTGCACCTTGCCGTCGGCCGTCTGGTCCGTGTAGCCCTGCGGGTGCGGGGAGGGGAACTCCGCGCCGGACGGGAACGAGGTGTCCTTCATCCCGGCAGGTACGAGGATGTGCCGGCGGATGTAGTCCCCGAGACTCAGGCCGCTCTGCTTCTCGACGACCAGACCGAGCAGGATGAGGTTGGTGTTGCTGTAGTAGAACTTCTGCCCGGGCGGGAACATCACCGGGTGCTTGAAGGCGTAGCCGAGCAACTGCCGTGGTGTGAAGGGGCGTTGCGGATCGGACGTGAGGGCCTTGAAGAAGCCGTCGTCCTCGGAGTAGTTGAACAGCCCGCTGCGCATCCCGGCCAGCTCGCGCAGGGTGATCCGGTCCCCGTTCGGCACCCCGTCGACGTACTTGCCGATCGGGTCGTCGAGGCCGGCCTTCCCCTCGTCCACCAACTGCAGCAGCGCCGTCACGGTGAACGTCTTGGTCTCGCTGCCGATCCGGACGTACATGTCCGGCGCCATCCTCCGGCCGTCGCTCTTGTCGGCCACACCGAAGGAGCGGACGTAACTGCCGCGGTCCGGCGTCCAGATGCCGACGGTCACGCCGGGCACGTTCGCCGTGCGCATCACCTGCCGCACGGCGGCGTCGAGTCGACGGGTCACATCGGGGGTGAGGGCGCGGACGGCGTCCGGTCCCGAGGGGGAGGGGCTGGGCGATCCGGTGACGGACGCGGCGGGCACGGCGGCCTGCGCCGCCCCGGCCGGAGCACCGGTGAGCGCTACCGTCAATGCCCCCACCGCCACGGCGGCCGCGGCCCCCCTGCGCAGGCGTGCGAGCGAATGCGACATGGGCGACTCCAACCACATGAGAGCCGGACGTGCGGTGGGCGAGACGTCGGAGCCCTGCCTGCTCAGCATAGGGGCGCCGGCCGCACCCCGCCCGTCGGCCGGACGGCGGCGTCGCGTACGCCCGGCCCCGCCCAACTCGCGGTGGAGCGGCGGCCTTCGGGGCGGTCCGCCATCGCCGGCACAGGTCCGCTAACGCCCGCACAGGGGAGCGGTCACCGCCAGCATGCCGTTGGCCTGCCGCAGCGCCGTCTCCAGGGTGCCGGGCGTGTGCAGCGCGCCGGTGCCGTCCGGTGGGATCAGCCACTCCAGCGAGCGGGCGGACCGGTACGGCGGCGGCACGGCGACCCAGGACCCCTTGGTGGCGTACCGCAGACCGGCGCCGACCCAGCCGCCGGCCGGGTCGGGCGGCAGGAAGAATCCGACCCGCCCCGCGGCGGTGTCCACCAGGGTGGGGCCGGGCACGGGCAGCGCGGGCCGCCACAAAAGGTCCAGGGTGAGCAGACCGAGCCGGTCGGGCACGCTCAGCACGTCCCAGAAACGGCCCGCCTCCAGGACCGAGATGCCGTCGCCGTGATCCCACGCCCATTTGCAGGCCCGCGGGTCGGCCGCCGCCGCGGCGAGCCACTCCACGCCCCGCATCCACATCGCGTTCGTCATGCACTGCTCCGGGTGATTCGCGCTCGTCCGCCCGCGGCGCGGGAAACGGTCATGACCGGGCACTCGGTGCGCGCGCACGCCAACCCGGCATATGCATGCTGGTAGATATTTCTATCTGGCGGAAGGGGTGGCGCAGCCTGGCGTTTACGGGGCGCGCGCGGCACCCCTGTGCCCGCTCGCCGAGCGGCGGCGGAATCGAGCGCGGCGGCGAGCGATTCAAGCGTCAGATCTTGTTCAGATCATCATTTCAGCCGTACGCTCCCGCTGTTCAGTCGCCCAGCACGTACGAGGTACTCCATGGACCGCACGCGTCTGCACGCCCTCCTGGCCCGCGAGAGCGCCGAGGCCGAACGCCGCAACCCGCGCTCCCGGGCGGCCTACGCCCGGGCCGACCACCTCTTCGGCCGGGTGCCGATGACCTGGATGAACAAGACCGCCGGCGCCTTCCCCCGCTACCTCGCCGGGGCACGCGGTGCCCGGGTCACCGACGTGGACGGCCACGAGTACATCGACTTCTGCCTCGGTGACACGGGAGCGATGGCCGGTCACTCGCCGGCCCCGGTCGCCGAGGCGGTCCAGCACCGGTACGGGACGCTGGGCGGGGCCACCGCCATGCTGCCCACCGAGGACGCCGAGTGGGTCGGCGCCGAGCTGACCCGGCGCTTCGGCCTGGCCCGCTGGAGCTTCTCGCTGACCGCGACCGACGCCAACCGGTGGGCGATCCGGCTCGCCCGGGCCGTCACCGGCCGCCCGAAGATCCTGGTCAACAGCTACTGCTACCACGGCAGCGTCGACGAGTCGCTGATCGTCGTCGGTCCCGACGGCCGGGGCACGGACCGCCCCGGCAATGTCGGCGCCCCGTGCGACGTGACCCTGACCAGCCGGGTCGCCGAGTTCAACGACCTCGACGGGCTGGAACGCGAACTGGCCCACGGCGACGTCGCCGCCGTGCTCATGGAACCCGCGCTCACCAACATCGGCATCGTGCTGCCCGAGCCCGGCTACCTCGCCGGCGTCCGCGAACTGACCAGGCGGTACGGCGTGCTGCTGATCAACGACGAGACCCACACCTTCTCCGCCGGACCGGGCGGCTGCACTGCCGCCTGGGACCTCGACCCCGACCTGCTGACCATAGGCAAGGCGATCGGCGGCGGCATCCCGGCCGGGGCGTACGGCCTGTCCGCCGAACTGGCCGAGCGGCTGCTGGGCCGCGACGACCTGGACCTCGTGGACATGGGCGGCGTCGGCGGCACCCTCGCCGGAAACGCCCTGTCGGTCGCCGCGACCCGCGCCACCCTGGAGCACGTGCTCACCGACGAGGCCTTCGCCCGCATGGCGGGGCTCTCCGAACGCTTCGAGGCGGGCGTCCGGGCCGGCATCGAGGCCCACCGGCTGCCCTGGTCCGTCAGCCGGCTCGGCGCCCGCACCGAGTACCGTTTCACCTCCCCCGCGCCCCGCACCGGCACCGAGTCCGCGGTCGCCGCCGACCCGGAGCTGGAGGACTTCCTGCACCTCTACCTCGCCAACCGGGGCATCCTGCTGACCCCGTTCCACAACATGGCGCTCATGTGCCCCGCCACCACCGGGCAGGACGTCGACACCCACACCGAGGTCTTCGCCGCGGCCCTGGCCGAACTGGCGCAATGAGAGGACGGCCGGACCAGATGGACGACATCGACCGCGCCATCCTGCGCGAGCTGCAGACCGACGGCCGTATCGCCTACGCCGACCTCGGTCCCAAAGTCGGCCTCTCCGCCTCCGCGGCCCGGCAGCGGCTGCAGCGCCTGCTGGACTCAAGGGCCGTCCAGGTCGTCGGCGTCACCGACCCGATGGCGATGGGCGGGCAGGCGATGGCCCTGCTCGGCATCGGCGTCGACGGCGACCCGCGGACCGTCGCCGACGCGCTCGCCGCACGCCCCGAGGTGGTCTACTCGGTGCTCACCGCCGGCGGCTTCGACCTGTTCGTGGAGGTGGTCGCGCCGGGCCCCAGGGATCTGCTGGACTTCGTCAACGACGTGGTCCGGCCCGTCGAGGGCGTCCGCGAGATCCAGTCCTTCCCGTACTTCGGGATCCACACCCACCGGTTCCTCTGGGACGTGGGCTGAGCGGTGCGGCACGTCGCGTGAGAAACCGGGCCCCGGTCAGGCGGCCCGGGGCGCGAGCACCAGCATGGTGGCGTCGTCGCGGACCTCGTAACCGATCCGCGCCAGATCCGCCCACACCGCCCCGGGCAGCTCGGCGGGGGCGGCCGCGGCCAGGTGGGCGAGCCGCTCGGGCAGCGGATAGAAGGCGCCGTCGGCGTTCCGCGCCTCCCAGACCCCGTCCGAGGCCAGCAGCAGCCGGTCGCCCGGGGCAAGGCCGAGGGTGACCTCCTTCGGCGGATCGAGACCGACCAGCCCGATGCCCAGCGGCGGACCCGGGGCCACGGCCGCCTCCCGGGTCTGCCCGTCGTGCAGCAGCACGGGCGGCGGATGACCGCAGGCCACCACCCGCACCGCGCCGGTGTCGCGGGTGAACTCCAGCAGCACGGCGGTGGCGAACAGCTCCGTCTGCCCGTCGCCGGCCGCGTCCACCCCGAGTCTTCGGTCCATCCGGGCCGCGACCGCCTCGAGGTCCGGCTGGTCCAGGGCCGCCTCGCGGAACGCGCCCAGCAGCGAAACCACCGTCGCCATCGCCGCCAGACCGTGCCCCCGCACGTCACCCATCACCGCGCGGACACCGCCGGGCCCGTCCCGCACGTCGAAGAAGTCGCCGCCCACCAGGGTCCCGTCCTGCGCGGCCCGGTAGAAGCCGGAGCAGCCGATCCGCCCGACCCGCTCCGGCAGCGGCGGCATCACCGCCCGCTGCACGGCCTCCCCGATCGCCCGCTCCACGGCCAGCTGGGCGTCCCGGTGACTGCGCACGTAGGACACGAACACGCTCAGCACGGCGACGAACACGATGGTGAGCAGGTCGGTGCTGCCGGGGCGGTTCAGATGAGTGGCCGGCACGTTCAGCACCACGACGACCGCGCCGCCGAGCGCGGCCGTCGCCCAGGGCCCGTACGACAGGACCGCGAGCGGCGGGATCGCGCCCAGCAGGAACCCGAGATCACGTGCCTCCGGGGTGACGAGGGTGGCCGCGGTCACCGCCACGAGCAGCACCACCGGCAGCACCCGCACCCACCACGGCGGCGGCGCTCCCCGCAGCCAGCCGCGATCCTCCGCATCCCGACGCGACGCCCCGCCGCGCACCCAAGTCACACTCCCACGCTACGCCGCCCCCGAGCCCCTCACCTCCCTCCGCGGCGCCGCCCGGCCGGGCAGCCCGGGGGGGCGATTCGCTGCCCGCTCCCGGCGAGCCCGCCCCCGCGATCGGCGGGCCGCCGGGCGCGGTGAGCGGTCGGACTAGTCGGCCGTGTGGCCGGCCAGGCGGGCCTCGGCCGCGGCGAGGATCTCGGTGACGCGGAGACCGAAGGCGGCGTCGCAGGGGTGGGGGCGGCCGGTGCGGGCCGCGGCCAGGAGGGCGTCGGCGGCGCGGGTGAGGGCGGGGACCGCGCCCTCGGAGCTCCTCGGCAGCACCGCCGTCCCGGCCTCGCCGCGCAGCTCGAGATCGGCCCCGGCCGCCGCCGGCGGGGCCGTCAGGCTCAGGGTGAGGGTGCTCGACGCGCCGGTGGCGTGGTCGAGGACCAGGTGCACGGTGTCGGCGGGGCCGTGCGCCGCGGCCGCCACCTGCCGGACATCGCCGAGCACCGGCAGCAGCAGGGAGAGCGCGTGCGGCCCCACGTCCCACAGCGCGCCCTTCTCCCGCCGCCAGGGGGAGTGGGCGAAAGGACTGTCACTGGTGAACACCGCCCCCAGCCACTGCGCCCGCGCCGTGAACCAGCCCGCCGTGGCGGCCTGTTCCTCGATCCAGGCGTCCGGCTCCTTCTGGAAGCGGGTGGTGAGGAACACCACGGAGGCCACCTGGGCCCGGTCCACCGCCTCGACGACGGCCCGCCCCTCGGGCACCCCCGCCGCCAGCGGCTTGTCGAGCAGCAGATGACGGCCCGCCCGCGCGGCCCGGACCGCCAGCTCCGCCTGCACGGAAGGCGGCACCGCCATCGCGACCGCGTCCACGTCGGCGAGCAGCGCGTCCACGTCGTCGTACGCCCGCACCCCGTACCGCGCCGCCAGCTCGGCGGCCGCCTCCGGGCGGCGGCCCCACACACCGGTGAAGTCCAGGCCGGGGTGCCCGGCGAGGGCGGGGGCGTGGGCCGCCTGGGCCCACGGGCCCGTTCCCAGCAGTCCGATGCGCATGTCGTCTTCCTTCCTTCGGACCGGACCCGACGGCGTCACGACGCCGCGTCCCGGTCGTCGCCCGCGTCCGGCACCGCCGGCTCGCCGTCGCCCGCCAGCCACCGTGCGATGGTCTCGGCGATCGGCTGGCCGGTGTCCATCTCCACGAAGCCGAACTGGCCCGACTGGTTGCACTCCAGGAACCACCAGATCCCGTCCGTGTCCTCCGCGAAGTCGAAGGCACCATAGGCGAGTTCGGCGTCCTTCATATAGCGGTGGACGGCTTCCGCGACCCGCGGCGGCACCTCCGCCGGGAGCCAGGGCGAGACCGACGGCGCGAAGCGCACGTCCACGTCGTCGGGATGGCCGTCCGGGTCGGCCGGCTTGCGCGCGGCCAGCAGTCTGCCGCCGACGACGGTGAGCCGGATGTCGGCCCGCTTCGGTATCCGCCGCTGCAGCAGGGTCGGGCCGAAGGCGACGGCCGCGAAGTCCGTGTCCGGCGCGACCCGGCTGGTGGGCACCGCCCGCGGCGGCTCCTGCGGATGCGCGCCGGAGACCGGCTTGACCACCAGGTCCGGGAAGCGCTCGGCGAACTCCCGGGCCGCCTGCGGGAACGTCGTGATCAGCGTCGCAGGCACGGCGAGGCCGCTGTCCTGCGCGAGCCGCAGCTGCCAGGGCTTGTGCCGGGCGCGGCGGGCCGCGTCCGGATGGTTCATCCAGCGTGCGCCGGTGGAGCGCAGCATGCCGTACAGCGCCTGGGCGGACTCCTCCGTCAGCCAGGCGGACGGCTGGACGGCGCGGGCGGCCGCTTCCCCCGGCCTGCGCACCCAGACGGAGCGCAGACCGCTCATGCTCACCAGACGCCCGCCGACGGACAGATGCCCGCGACACGCGCCGTGCACGAACTCGCCCGACAGGGCGACCCCGTTGGTGAGATCGGCGGGATCCAGTCGGACCACGGGCACACCGGCCTGGCGCAGCCGGAGCACCACCATGTCCGCCGTCACGTCCTCTTCACTGGTCAGGATGAGCACGGTCATCTTCCGTGGGCCCGCGGTCAGTCGTCGAAGTGCGTCTTGGACCCGGCGGTCGAGGTCGTTGTCCCCAATGCTCTCAGCGTGGCGTGGTCGGTGGCGGCGATCCGCCCGTCCGGGAGGACGTTCAACTGCAGTCCGGAGTCGTACGCGTACGGAGTGGTGACGTCCAACTGCACAGCGGGGCGCGCGTAGTTGAGCGTGAACGGTTGCATTGGTCTCTCCCTGATTCGGCTTTCACGTCCTTATACGAATCGAACGGGTGATTGGTTTCCTTACGCTCCGTAACCATGGTCGGGAGCAGGGCCGTTCGGGCGTCAGCTACTAGGACGCCGGCGGCGGCCGCGAGGCTGCGCGCTGTCGCCGTGGATTCATCCGGCCAGGGCCCCGTGTGCCGCCGCGACGGCCCGATCCGCGTATCCGCGTCCGAACAGCACCACGTGCACCAGCAGCGGGAAGAGCTGGTGCAGAGCGACCCGGTTCCGCCAGCCGTCGGCCGGCGGCGCGGCCTCCGTGTAGCCGGCCAGCACCCGGTCCAGCCGTGGGCAGCCGAAGAGCCGGAGCATCGCCAGGTCGGTCTCGCGGTGCCCGCCGTGCGCGGCCGGGTCGATGAGCCGTACCTCCCCGTCCGCGCCCCACAGCACGTTGCCGTTCCACAGGTCGCCGTGCAGCCGGGCGGGCGGCTCGGCCGGCCCCGCGAGGTCCGGCAGCCGCGCGCACACCCGCTCGAACGGGGCGGCCTCCTCGTGCCCCAGGGTGCCGGCGTCGACCGCGGCCCGCAGATACGGCAGCACCCGCTGTTCGGCGTACCACTCGGGCCAGCCGGCCGCCGGCTCGTTGCGCATGGGCGCGGCGCCGATGTACGCGTCCGCCGGCCCGCCGGGCGGCGGCGCGCCGAACGCGGGTGCTCCGGCGGCGTGCAGGGCGGCCAGGGCGCGGCCGAAACGCAGCGCCGCCGTGTCGCCCGGCTGCCCGGTCGGCACCCGCTCGGTGACCATCCACCGCTCGTCATGGCCGAGCACCGCCGGCACCCGCACCGCGTCCGCCTCGCCCAGCCAGCGCAGCCCGGCCACCTCGGCGCGCACCGCGCCCGGGGCGTCACCGCGCTTGACCATCACCACCGTGCCGCCCTCGAGCGTCACCTCGGCCGGCGACCCGGACGGCGTCCGCGCGGCCGTGACCCGGCGTCCGGTGAGCCGGGACGCCACCCGTCCTGGTTCCTCGTCTCGGTTGACCACGGGCTCAGCGTACGACCCGTGTATGAGCCCTTTCTGAGGACGCTTCGGCCATTGCCCCGGCCGGTTTCAGCCGTATTCGGGCAGGCCGGCGGCTGTCACCGCCCCGCGGACTCCCGCAGGGTCACCCCCACCGGGTTGCCGGGCGGCAGCAGCCCCGACTCCCCGACGGCGCGGGCGAGCGGCTCCAGCAGCCCGGCGAGGCGTGCCGTGCGCTCCGCGCCCAGCGCGCGCCACGGACGCCCGGCCGCCTCGTCGGTCCGCCGCTCGACGAGCGCCCGGCCCGCGACGCCCGCCCGGGTCAGCGAACCGTCCGCGGCCAGGAACCCGCGCTCGCGCAGGGCGTCCTCGGCCGCCGTCCAGTCCGTCGGCTCCCACTTCCGGGTCTCCCGCAGGAACGGCCCGTCCGACTCACCGGCGGCCGCCTTGAGCACCATGGCCTCCAGCGGACCGATCCCCAGGCTCACCAGCACCGCGACATGCCCGTCGCCCCGGTGCTCCCGCAGCGTCGTCACCGCCTGCCACAGCCGCGCGGTCGCCCGCCCGGGCCGCTCCAGGGCCTGGTTCGCCGCGGCCAGCACCCGGCCCGTGGTGTCCGCCGCCGACGCCGCCTCCCACGCCAGGTCGGCCGCCTCCGCGAGTTCCGCGGACCGTGCGGCCCGCGAACCGAACAGACGGGTCATCGCCGCGTCCATGGCCTCCCCGCGGGCTGCCAACACCTCCGCCGGAGCCGCGTACTTCCAGGCGTCGGGCAGCGCGCGGGCGACCCGGCCGGGGTGGAAGACGTAGAAGGAACTCGTCACCACGCACGGGGCCACCGGGCCCAACGGGGCGGCGCGCAACGCGAAGTACCCCATCCAGTACCCGCGCAGCCCGAGCGCGTCCGCCGCCCGCCGCGCCTCGGGCGCGAAGTACACCAGATCGTGCACCGGCTCGAACCGTTCCCACATGTCCCGTGCCGTCGTGTCCACCACCGCGTCTCCCCGCCACGTCGCCCCGCCGAATCCACCGGTCCCCCGGCCCGCGCCGAACCGTCGCACAGCCTGCTCCATGACGCCGGTCACGACAAGCGGCTCCCGGGCGCCCGGACGGATCGGGTCCCGACGTAGCGGGGCCGGCGCGGCAGGGCCCGGACCCGTCCCACGGCGTTGCCGAGCAGTTCGGTGAACCACACGCCCCCGTCGGGGCCCGCGGTCACGCGGAACGGCACCCCGTCGGCGCCGCCCGGCACCGGGAAGGAGGTGATCGCGCCGTCCGCGTCGATCCGCCCGATCCGGCCGGCCTGGTCGGCGTACCACACCAGGCCGTCGGGCCCGCGCGTGATGCCGGCCGGGACGCTGTCCGGATCGGGCGGCCGGAACCCGGTGACCTTCCCCGAGGAGTCGATCCGGCCGACCGGGTCCGGGCCGGACATGGTGAACCACATGCCGCCCGGTCCGGCGACGATCGCGTCGGGGAAAGCGGCGCCGCGGGGCAGCGTGAACTCGGTGATCCGCCCGGTGACGCCGATCCGCCCGATCCGGCCGCCGGCCGGCTCCGTGAACCACAGCGCGCCGTCGGTGCCCGCCGCGATGGAGTGGACGGCGGCGTCCCGGGTCGGCACCGGATACTCGGTGACGCGGCCGGAGGTGGTGATCCGGCCGATCCTGTTGCCGTGCTGCTCGGTGAACCACAGGGCGCCGTCCGGCCCGGTCGCGATCCCGGCCGGGAAGCCGTCCGGCGTCGGCACCCGGAACTCCGTGCGCCGGCCGGAGGTGGTGAGCCGGCCGATCCGGTTCGCCTGCGCCTCGGTGAACCACAGCGCCCGGTCGGGGCCGGCCGTGATGTCGAGGGGGAGGCTGTCGGGTCCGGAGGTGGGGAAGTCGGTGACGTCGCCCGCGGCGCTGATCCGCCCGATGCGGCCGGCGCCCGGCCCCGCGAACCACAGTGCCCCGTCGGGCCCGGTGGTGATGCCGGCGGGAAGCGTGCCGGCCGTGGTGGTGATCGGATGCACCGTCACATCGCCCACGTCCGCCCGGGCCGGTGCCGCGACGGCCCCGATCAGCGCGCTCAGCGAGGCCGCGAGGAGACGGCGGACCGGGCGCCCTCCGGTCGGCGTGGCGCGGGGCATGGCGCGCCCCCTTCTCGGCGGGCCGGGGAACGGGTGCGCCGCCGTCATGTGATGCGTCGTCGGATTCCCGTCATGCATGCCACCGCCGCACCGCGGCCGGATCGGCCCGTACGGGGGACCCCGTGGCGGTGCCGCGGGCCGGCCGGCGCGCGGCCGGGTGACGAGAGGTGCCCCGGACGGGGGGTGCTCCGGCGTGTCGCTGGGACAGACGGGTGGCGCGATGACCCGGCTGGGCCGCCCGGATGGTGCGCCGTCACGCCCTGGCTGACGGTGGTTCATGTCGAGACCGGGTCCATACAGCTGATGACGTATCCGCTGCCCGGCCACGGCGGAAGGACACCGATATGCGCTCTGCCCGCATTCTTCTCGCCACGGCGGCCGCCTCCGCCGCCCTGGCCTTCGCCACGCCCGGTGCGGCTTTCGCCACCCCGGCCGCGGACGGCGGAGGCCGGGACGACTCCTCGTACAGCAAGGAGCACGACAGCGACTCCGACAGCGGTTATGACAAGGGTTCCGGCCGGGACCACGACAGGGGATCCGGCAAGGGTTCCGGCAAGGACCACGACAACGACTACAGCAGCGAGGACGACGGCGGCCGCAGCCACGACGGGCCGCGCGGCGGAATGCACACGGGCGGCGGTGCGCTCGCCACGGTCCGCGGTGGCGACGACTGGGGCTCCGGCGACGACAGCAGGTTCGACCCCGAGACCTACCGGGACAAGGGCAAGGGCGGCGGCAAGGAAGGCGGCGGCAAGGAGGACGGCGGCAAGGAGGACGGCGGCGGCAAGGAGGACGGCGGCAAGGAGGACGGCGGCGGCAAGGACGACTGGGGCGGCAAGGACAGCGGAGGAGGCAAGGACGACTGGGGCGGCGGCGACCGCGACAAGCCGCGCGGCGGCATGCACACCGGAGGCGGCGCCCTCGCCTCTCCCGGTGTCACCGCGGGCGGTCTGGCCGTGCTCGCCGTAGGCGCCACCGGCATGTACGCGCTGCGCCGCAAGAAGGCCGGCGAGCCGGCGTCCTGACCGGCCCCCTCTCCTCTCAGGGCCCGCGTACGCCGCCGGCGCCCCCGCGCCGGCGGCCCGCGCCCCGGAGGAGCCCGACGCCTGTGCTGCCGTGCCCGAGTGAGGTGATGTCCGATGGCAGCAGACCCCTCTTCCCCGGACCCCTCCCCGCCCGACCCCTCGGCACCGGCCTCCACGGAGCGGGACGGGGCGACGCAGAACGCCGGCCGCGGCGGGCGGCTGACCCTGTGGGGCGTGGCGATCGTCTTCATCGCCGTCAGCGTGTTCGGCGGCCACCGCGGTGACGGCGACGTCCCGCAGGCCCCCGGCGGCACGACGGTGAGCGCCGGCACACCGGCCGGCACCGAACAGCCCGGTGCGGAACCGCCCGGCACGGATCAGGCCGAGCGGTCGCTGCCCCGGGCCACGCCGACCCGTCTGGTCATCCCGAAGATCTCCGTGGACGCCCCCTTCACCCCCCTCTCCCTCGCCTCCACCGGGCAGCTCCAGCCGCCGCCGGCGGCCGACACCAACCTCGTCGGCTGGTACGTCGACGGCGTCACACCCGGCGAGAAGGGCACCGCGATCATCGCCGGCCACGTGGACACGGTGACGTCGGCGGCCGTCTTCGCCAACCTCTACGAACTCGGGCGCGGCGACCGGTTCACCGTGGACCGCGCCGACGGGCGGAAGGCGGAGTTCGTCGTGGACGACACGGAGACCTTCGCCAAGGACGCCTTCCCCAGCGACCGCGTGTACGCCGACACCGACCGCCCCGAGGTCCGGCTCATCACCTGCGCGGGGGACTACGACCACACGGTGCGGGACTACACCGACAACCTGGTCGTCTTCGCCCACCTGGTGTGAGGCAGCGGCCCGGCGGCGCCGGTCAGCGGTCCCGGCGCCCGAGCGGGCCGCCCGGGGCGAGGGCGAGCGAGGCGAAGCGTTCGCCGATCCGGCGGTGCGCGGCGGCGTCCGGGTGGAGACCGTCGGGCAGCGGCAGTTCGGCGAAGTCGGCCTCTCCGTAGAGCTCACGGCCGTCGAGGTGGTGCAGCCACGGGTCCTCGGCGGCCCGCTCCCGCACGATCCGGGCCAGCTCCTCCCGGACGACGCGCAGGGTGAGTTTGCCCTGCGCGACCTCCGCCGGGTCCCCGGCGGCCCGGAACCGCAGCCGCCCGGAGCTCAGGGCGGAAAGGTCCGGCACGCTCGGCCCCGGCGTGTCCTCGTGGATGGGGCACAGGACCGGCGAGACCACGAGCAGCGGTGTGCCGGGGTGACCCTCACGAACGGTGTCGAGGAAACCGTGGACGGCCGGCCCGAACGCGCGCAGCCGCATCAGGTCCGTGTTGACCAGGTTGATGCCGAGCTTGACGCTGATCAGGTCGGCGGGCGTGTCGCGCAGTGCGCGTGCGGTGAAGGGATCGAGCAGGGCGCTGCCGCCGAGGCCCAGGTTGGTCAGCTCCACCCCGCCGAGCGAGGCGGCCAGCGCCGGCCAGGTGGTGGTGGGGCTCGCGGCGTCGGAGCCGTGGCTGATCGAGCTGCCGTGATGCAGCCACACCGGGCGGCCCCGGCCGGGCGCCGGTTCGACGGGCGCGTCGGTGCGCAGCGCGACCAGCTCGGTGGTCTCGTTGTGCGGCAGCCAGATCTCGACGTCCTTCACCCGCTCCGGAAGGCCGGTGAAACGCACGGTGGCGACCGGGCCGGGCCGCTGCTCGGCGGTGCCGGCCGTCATGTCGATCGTCAGGGTGTTCCCGCCGGCGGCGATGGCGCGGCCCGCCGGGCGCCCGTCCACGAGCAGGTCGTACACGCCGTCCGGGCGCGCCGGCGCGCCGGTGTAGACGCGTTTGGTGGGCAGGGTGTCGAGCTCGACGACGGTGGCGCGGGTGCGCAGCGCCAGCCGCACGCCGGAGGGCTGGGACTCCGCCATCCGCAGCTGCGGATCGGCGCACTGGGCCCGGGCCCGGGCGGGCAGCCGGTGCGGCAGCAGTCCGTGCTCGGTGCGCTCCAGGTCGAGGGCGCCGCGCACGAGGCCGGCGGTCAGCGGGGTGGTGATCCAGTCGGACGGGGTGGAAGTCATCGTATGCGCCTGTCTTGCCGGGGAGTTCGGGGGTTCAGGGGGCCGGCCACTCGCGCAGCAGCGCGTCGAGGGCGTCCAGGATCCGGGTCCATGACTCCTGGGAGTCGGGGGCGCTGTGGCTGAAGCCGCCGGCCGCCTCCAGATCGACGTAGCCGTGGAACACGCTGCCGAGCAGCCGGACGGCGTGGGTCTGGTCGGGCTCGGCCAGGTCGTAGCCGCGCAGGATCGCCCGGGTCATCTGCGCGTGCCGGCCGCCGGCGCTCGCGGCGGCCGTCTCCGGGTCGAGCCGGAACCGCGCCGCCTGGTAACGGCCGGGGTGCTCCCGGGCGTAGTCGCGGTAGGCGTCCGCGAAGGCGCGGAGGGCGTCCTCGCCGGCCCGGCCGGCCAGCGCCTCGGCGGCGCGGTCGGCGAGCTCCTCCAGCGCGAGCAGGGCGATACGGGTCTTCAGGTCCTGGGAGCTCTTCAGGTGCGAGTACAGGCTGGCCACCTTGACGTCGAAGCGCCGGGCCAGCGCCGACACCGTCACCTGCTCGAAGCCGGCCTCGTCGGCCAGCTCCGCCCCCGCCCGGACCAGACGTTCCGTGGTCAGACCTGCGCGCGCCATCAGTTTCCTCCTCTTGGCCTGAAGCCATTATGCGCCTGCCTAATAGCTATAGGCAAACAGAAAGGTGCTGTAGACGGGGCGACGGCTCTCGAACAGGCGCCGGTGGAGGCGGTGAGCGCCCGTGTTCCGAGGGTGGACAATCGAGCGGGGCCGGCCGTGGACCGGCGCCGACTGTGGACGCGGACGGCCGGGACGGGGAGCGGATCGATGGAGCTGGAGCTTCGGCACCTGCGGGTGCTGTGCGCGATCGCGGACGCCGGAGGCGTGGGCCGCGCCGCCACGCAGCTCGGCTACTCGCAGCCCGCCGTCAGCACCCAGCTCCGGCGCATCGAGCGGCACCTGGGCGAACCGCTCTTCGAGCGCGGTGCGAGCGGAGTGCGGCCCACCCCGTACGGCGCCGAGGTCGTCGCCCAGGCCCGGGACGTGCTGGCCCGCGCCGACGCCATCGGCCACCGGCCGCCCGCCGCCCGCCCGGCCCGCACCCTGCGCGTGGCCGCGACCAACTCACCGATGCTCTCGGGCACGGTGTCCCGTGCCCGTACCCGGCTGCCGGACCTGTCCGTCGCCGTGACCAGCGTCTACGCCTCCTCGAGGATCGTGGAACTGCTGGAGGAGGGGGCGGTGGACGCGGCCATAGCCGCCGACTACCCGGGCCGGGAACTGGTGCACTCGCCCGCCGTGCGCCACCGCGGCATCGTCACCGAGCCGACGTTCGTCGCCCTGCCCGCCCGCCACCGCCTGCGCCAGAGCGCCCAGGTGCAGCTCGCCGACCTGGCCGGGGACCCGTGGTTCGTCACGCCGGACGACGGGGCCGGCTGGCCCGGGGTGTTCTACGACGCCTGCGCCGCCGCCGGGTTCACCCCCGTCACCGTGCACGAGTTCCTCGGCGACCAGGCGCAGCTCCAGAGCATGATCGCCGACGGGCTCGGGGTGTCCCTGGTCCAGCCCACCCTGCGCCCGATCCCGCACGTCGCGGTGAAGCCCCTGGCCGGATCACCGCTGTGGTGCCGCTATGTGCTGGCCTGGCGGCCCGACGCGGTCGGCGACGACCTCGTGGAGGCGCTGATGCAGTCGGCCACCGGCGCCTACCGCGAACTGGTCGCCGGAGCACCGCACTTGAGGGCGTGGGCCGCGCGGACCTGGAGCATCGCCGGGACGTAGTGGGCCGCTGTCGTCGGGCGGCACCGGGATGTTATGAGCGCGTGGTGCCATGTGCTATGTCACACGCCATTGTTACCGGGGCGGTGCGCTGAGACATTCCTCCCACGCCTCGACACCCCACAGAGGCGCACCCCTTCGTGGAGGAATCCCGATGCGCCCTCGCTTCGCGCTGCCCGGACGGCTGGCCTGTGCCGCCGCCGTCTGCGCCACCGTGGCCGGCCTGCTTTCGGCCCCGGCCCAGGCCTTACCCGGACCCCCGGCCGCGCCCGCCGGACACGTCACCGCGCCGCCGCCCACCGGACCGGCCCCCGGCGCCACCGAACGTCCCGCTCCCGGCCGGGCGCGGCCGCTCAGCCCGGCCCAACTGCCGCCGCAGGCAACGCCTATCACCCGCGAAGCGGAATCCCTCCCGCACCCAGGGGCAAAGGCCGCCTCCTGCGCGCCCGGCGACTTCGGCGGCCGCACCGGCGCGGCACTCGTCGCGTTCGTGACGGCCTCCTCCGCGGACTGCGTCAACACCCTGTTCTCCGTCACCGGCGCCGACGCCCGCGACGTCTTCCGCCAGCCGCAGATGCTGAGCGTCGCCCGGGCCTTCACGCGCGCGGCGGGGCGGTACCAGGGCGACAACTCCGCGGGTCTGCTGCAGCTCGTCCTCTTCCTGCGTGCCGGCTACTACGTGCAGTTCAACCACCCCGGTGACGTGGGCCCGTACACGTCCCGCCTCACCGCCGCCGCCACCGCGGGCCTGGACGCCTTCTTCGCGCGCCGCCACTCGCGGGACGTCACGGCGGTCAACGGCGACATCCTCGGCGAGAGTGTGATCCTCACCGACAGCGCCGATCAGCAGGACCGCTATCTGTACGTGTACCGGCGGCTGCTGGACGCCTACGACGGCTCGTACGACGCGGTCGACAGCATGGTCAGGGCCGTCAACGACGTCCACACACCGCTGTGGCGCGGCAACTGGAACCCCCGGTACGTGACCGCGGTCGCCGCCGACCCGCGCGTCACCGGTGCCCTGCACGACTTCGCGCTGGGCCACATGGACCTGCTCGGCACCGATCTGGCCTTCCTGGACACCAACGCCGGGATGAACCTGGCCCGTTACGTCGAGCACCCGGAACTGCGGTCCACTGTGCGGCCGTTGACCAGGGACCTGCTCGACCGGTCGCGGATCACCGGCCCGACGGCCGGGCTCTGGGTGGCCGTCGCCACACAGGCCGGCTCCTACGACGGCGCGGGCTGTTCCTACTACGGCGTCTGCGACCTGCCCGGCAGGCTGACCGAGGCCGCCCTGCCGGTCACCCACAGCTGCGACGCGGCCCACACCGTCCGCGCCCAGGCCCTCACCGCACGAGAGCTGGACGCCGTGTGCGCGAGCGTGCTGAACCAGGGCGCCTACTTCCGCGGCATCGTCAAGGCCGACGGCCCGATACCCGGCCAGTACGCGTCGACCATCCAGCTCGTCGTGTTCGCGAGCCGCGCCGACTACCGGACGTACGCGGGCGCGATCTACGGCGTCAGCACCGACAACGGCGGCATCACCCTCGGCGGAGACCCGTCCGACCCGGCCAACCGGCCGACCTCGATCATGTACCAGAAGGACGTGGACGACGGCTTCGCCGCCCGCGTCTGGAACCTCAACCACGAGTACACGCACTTCCTCGACGCCCGCGACGACATGCCGGGCGACTTCGGCGAGCAGATCTCGGTGCCGGACGTGTGGTGGATCGAGGGCCTCGCCGAGTACGTCTCCTACGGCTACCGGGGACTGGACTACGGCCAGGCGGTCCAGGAGGCGGCGAAGCACACGTACCGCCTGAGCACTCTCTTCGAGAGCACCTACGGCAACAGTGACGTGACCCGCACCTACCCGTGGGGCTACCTCGCCGTGCGCTACATGGCCGAGCGGCACCCGGACGACGTCCAGCGCGTGCTCGCCCGCTTCCGCGCCGGTGACTACGCCGGCGGATACGCCGTCTACCACGACGGCATCGGCACCCGCTACGACGCCGACTTCGACCAGTGGCTCACCGCGTGCGCCGCGGGCGCCTGCGCCCGGCCGCCGAAGGCCTGACCGGGAGCTTCGAGCATGAAGGCCGCCGACCGGGAACCCGGTCGGCGGCCTTCATGCGCAAGGCGCGCCGGCGTCAGACCGCCGTCGCCGGGTACGTCGGGTACTCCACGCCCGAGACGTGCTGGACGACCCGGACGACCTGGCAGGAGTAGCCGAACTCGTTGTCGTACCAGAGGTAGAGGATCGCGTTGTCCCCCTCCACCTTGAGGGCGCCGGCGTCCACGATCGAGGCGTGGCGCGAGCCGATGAAGTCGCTGGAGACCGCGTCGGGCGCCGTGGTGAAGTCGATCTGGCGCTTGAGCGGCGAGGTCAGCGACACGTTCCGCAGGTAGTCGTGGACGTCCTCGCGGGTGGTCTCGCGGGCCAGCTGGAGGTTGAGGATCGCGATCGAGACGTCCGGCACCGGAACGCGGATCGAGCTGCCGGTGATCGGCGCCTTGAGGTCGGGCAGCGCCTTCGCCACGGCCGAGGCGGCACCGGTCTCGGTGATCACCATGTTGAGCGGCGCGGAGCGGCCGCGGCGCTCGGCCTTGTGGTAGTTGTCCAGCAGGTTCTGGTCGTTGGTGAACGAGTGGACGGTCTCCACGTGGCCGCGCAGCACGCCGTACTCGTCGTCCATGGCCTTCAGCGGCGGGACGATCGCGTTGGTGGTGCAGGACGCGCAGGACAGGATCCGCTCGTCGGGCTTGATCGTGTCGTGGTTGACGCCGTGCACGATGTTCGGGACGTCGCCCTTGCCGGGCGCGGTCAGCACGACCTTGTCGATGCCGGGGCGCAGGTGCTCGGACAGGCCCTCGCGGTCGCGCCACTTGCCGGTGTTGTCGATGAGGATGGCGTCCCGGATGCCGTACTCGGTGTAGTCGATCTGCGACGGGTCGTCGGCGTAGATGACCTTGATCGCGTTGCCGTTGGCCACGATCGTGCTGCTGTCCTCGTCCACCGTGATGGTGCCCTGGAACTGGCCGTGGATGGAGTCGCGGCGCAGCAGCGAGGCGCGCTTGACGAGGTCCTCGGCGGCACGGCCCCCGCCGCCGCGGACGACGACGGCGCGCAGCCGCAGGCCGTTGCCCGAGCCTGCCTTCTCGATCAGCAGCCGGGCGACGAGGCGGCCGATGCGGCCGAAGCCGTACAGGACGACGTCGCGCGGCTCGCGGCGCTCGATCTTGTTGGCGCCGGTGGCGCCGGCGACGGCCTCCGCGGTGAACTCCGCCACGCTCAGACCGCGGTCGTCGGCCTTGTAGGTGGCGGCCAGCATGCCGAGGTCGATCTGGGAGGGCCCGAGGTCGAGGGTGGTCAGGGCCTGGAGGAACGGCATGGTCTCGGTGACCGACAGCTCCTCACCGGCGATCTGCCGGGCGAAGCGGTGCGTCTTCAGGATGCTGACCACCGACTTGTTCACCAGGGAGCGGCTGTGCAGCAGGACGGTCACGTCCCGCTCGCGGTGCAGCTTTCCGATGATCGGGATCATGGACTCCGCGGTTTCCTCGCGGTGCATCCAGTTGGTGAACGAGTCGTCGTTGACAGTCACAGATCTATCTTTCGAGCTAGGCAGCGCTCATATGGTAACCACACCCTACTTTGATCTTTTCGGGGGTCCCTCGGCAGGGCCCCCCTCCGTTCCTGAATCAGGGTGGAAGAGGCCGGGACACGCGGGTCGCGCATTGCACGCCCGCACCGCTGTGGCCAAGGTCGACGGCGTGAGCACGTCTTCCGTACCCCGGCCCGATCCGGCCGCCCCGTCCGGTCCCCTGCGCCGTCCGGGAACGCCCCTGGTGGCCCGGCACCGGATGCCCGAGGGCGCCCTGGCGGCCCTCGCGCTGTTCGCGGCGGTCCGGCTCGCCGGGATCCTCGTCGCGGTCACCGCCGATCACCTCGCCGGGCACGCCCTGACCAGGAGCCTCGCCCACTCCTGGGACTCCCGCTGGTACCTGCACATCGCCACCCACGGCTACGGGCACCTCATCTGGATCACCCCGTCCGGCGCGGTGCAGACCGACTGGGCCTTCTTCCCCCTGTATCCCGGGCTCGTCCGGGTCGTGCTGACGGTGCTCCCGTGCACTCCCGGGCAGGCCGGGCTGCTGGTCGCCTGGGCCGCCGCGGGCGTGGCCGCGTACGGCCTCTACCTCATCGGCCACCACCTGTACGGCCGGGCCGCCGCCACCGCCCTGGTCGCCCTGTGGGCCGTCCTGCCGCACTCCGTCGAGCTGACCATCGCCTACACCGAGTCCCTGTTCGCCGCGCTCGCGGTCTGGTCCCTGTACTGCCTGCTCAAGGGCCGCTGGCTGTGGGCCGGTTCGCTCGCCGCGCTGGCCGGGCTGTCCCGGCCGACCGGGTTCGCCGTGGCCGCGGCCCTCGGGGTGGCCGCCGCGCACGAGCTGCTGCGCCGGCGCGGCCGGGCGCCCGCCGCCCTATGGGCCGGTGTCCTCCTGGCCCCATTGGGCTGGCTCGGCTATGTGCTGTGGGTGGGCGCCCGGACCGGTGACCTGTTCCGGGGCTACTTCACGGTCCAGAGCGCCTGGGAGTCGCGCTTCGACTTCGGCGCCGGCGCCGTGCGCTTCCTCCGGCTGCTGTTCCTGTACGGCGGTGGAGTCGTCTACCCCGCCGCGCTGCTGCTCGTCCTGGTCGGCGTGGTCCTGTTCGGGCTGCTCTGCCTGGACCGCGCCCCGCTGGCCCTGGTGGTGTTCGCGGGGGTGCTGGTGCTGCTGGTGCTGGGCGGCTCGGGATCCTTCTCGTCCAAGCCCCGCTTCCTGCTGCCGGTCTTCCCGCTGCTGATCCCGCCGGCCCGCGCACTCGCCCGCACCTGGCGGGTGCGGCCGGCCCAGGCCCTGCTCGTCGGTGGTGCCCTGGCCGTCGTGTCCCTGCTCTACGGCGCCTACGTGACGGTGGTGGCGCACTCCCCGCTGTGAGCCGTACCGGCCGCACCGGCCGCACCCGATGGATGCCCCGGTGCCCCGTGGACCGGTGGATTCCCGGTGGATCGGCCGCCGGTTCGGTGGCAGGATTCTTCGGCGCCCGGACGAGGAAGGCGAGCCGATGAAGCTGCACACCCGAGAGTGGGGGACCGGAGAGCGGGTCGCGGTGCTGATCCACGGGATCATGTCCGACCACCGGACCTGGCGCCGGGTCGCGCCGGTGCTCGCCGACCGGGGCTACCGGGTCATCGGCGTCGACCTGCGCGGCCACGGCGCGAGCGGCCGGGGCGAGTACGGTGCCGACAGCTGGGCGGACGATCTCGTGGAGAGCGTGCCGGACGGCCCCGAGCTGGCGATCGGCCACTCGCTCGGCGGCATGGCCCTCGCCCTCGCCGTGGAGCGGCTGGCGCCGAAGCGGGCCGTCTACTGCGACCCGGCGTGGGAGCTGCCCGGGCGCGCGGTGTCGGCCGCCGCCGGCTTCGCCGACTTCAAGCACGTCACCCGCACCGTGATCCGGGGCTTCAACCCGCGCTGGGAGGAGGCCGACGTGGACGTGGAGCTGGCGACCATCGCCGACTGGGACGCGGCGACCGCCCTGGCCCTCGCCGACACCTACGCGGTCAGCCGGACCCCGGCGCGCCCGGTGGTGCCGTCACTGGTGGTGCTGCCCGGCGCGAACAGTCTCGTGCCACCCGCCATGGCCGACGAGCTGGCGCGGCGGGGCTTCGAGGTGCGCAGGGTGCCGGACGCCGGTCACACCCTCTACCGGGACGACTTCGAGGGGTTCATGACCGCGCTGGACGGATGGGTCTGACCCGGAACGGCGGGGGTGCCGTGGCGCGCCCGTGCGAAGGCCGGTAAACGGGGTAGGCGGGGAAAGCCCGAGGAAAGGATCGTCATGACGACCTACGTCATCACCGTGCCCGGTACCTTCACGACGGGAGTCGGGGGCGAGGCCCGTGCGCGGCTGAGCCGGGCGCTGCGGCCCGCCGATCCGCACATCACGCGGATGGGCAGCACCGAGGACCTGGACGTCCTCAACGTCAACGAGGACAACACCTTCACCCTCCGTCTGACCGTCGAGGCGGACACCGGCCCGCACGCCGAGGAGGAGGCCCGCCGGCTCGCGGACTCCGCGCTGCGCGACGCCGGGCTGGACGAGCGGACGGCGCCGCTGGGCCCCGCCTTCGTGACGGGTATCGACTCGGAGGTCCGCTGACCGCGCGGATCGCGGGGGACGCACGGATCGTGCGGCCCTTGTGCTGTGGAGAATCGCTGCGAATGGGTAAAATCTAGGCGTTTAGCCTGAAAGGCTTCCGCCCAGCCGGATGTGATCGATGCCCCGCAAGCGCACCACGGACGATGGCGACGAGCTGCTGGTCCGGCTCGGGATGCTCACCGCCCAGGCACGCGAGCGCG
Organism: Streptomyces sp. NPDC005706; assembly: GCF_040631045.1. Taxonomy (NCBI): domain Bacteria; kingdom Bacillati; phylum Actinomycetota; class Actinomycetes; order Kitasatosporales; family Streptomycetaceae; genus Streptomyces; species Streptomyces sp. NPDC005706. The sequence continues at coordinate 46,742 of NZ_JBEXYS010000033.1, forward strand.
CCGAGCTGCAGCGCGCCCAGGTCGAACTGGCCATCGCCCTGCAGCGCGGCATGCTCCCGCCGGACCTCCCCACCGCGCCCGGCCTGCACCTGGCGGTGCGCTACACACCCGCCTGCCACGGCCTCAACGTGGGCGGCGACTGGTACGACGCCTTCACCCTGCCCGACGGCCGCATCGGGATGTCCATCGGGGACGTGCAGGGCCACAACATCGAGGCCGCCGCCTTCATGGGCCAGGTGCGGACCGCGCTGCGGGCGCTCGCCTCCGTCAGCACCGAGCCGCGCGAGGTCCTCGCCCGGACCAACGAGCTGCTGCTCTCGCTGGGCATCGAACTGTTCGCCACCTGCACCTTCATGCGGCTCGACCCCGCCACGGGAGCCATGGAGAGCGCACGGGCCGGGCACATACCCTTCGTCTGGGCCACCGCGGACGGCAAATCCGGCGTCGCGGACGACGAGGGAGGCCCGCCGCTCGGCATCCAGCAGGGCGCGACGTACCCCGTGACCACGCACCGGCTCACCACCGGCGGCGTGTTCGTACTGCTCACCGACGGCGTGGTGGAAGGACCCTCACTGAACATCGAGGACGGCCTCGACCAGGTGGTCCGGCTCGCCGGCATCGCCGCCGTCGCCGGCCTGGAGGCGTACGCGCTGGCCGCCGCGGTGATCAAGGGTGCCGAGAGCGTGGGGCACGAGGACGACGCCGCCGTACTGGTCGTGGGCCTCGACGGGCCCGGCCCGCACTGGCGGGACGCGGTGGCCGGGGGGTCCCGGCAGCGGCCCGGCGTTCAGCCATAGAGCGGGACCGGACGCCTCTCGCCTCGCACACGGAGGGCCACCGGTGTGAGATGGCTGCTGTGGTGCCTTACCAGGATCTGCGCCGGCCGGGCGGCTACGCCGTCCAGCTTGTGGCCGTCGCCGCCTGCTACTACGGGGCGGCGCGCCTCGGACTCATGCGCGAACTGGCCGTCGAGGGCGCCGTCGTCACACCGATCTGGCCGCCCACCGGAGTGGCCGTGGCCGCCCTGATGTTCTTCGGCCTCGCCTGCTGGCCCGCCATCACGGTCGGCGCGCTGCTCGCCACCTGGTCCCTCGGCACCCCCGGCCCCGACGTGGTCGGCATCCTCTTCGGGCAGACGGTGGCACCGGTGGTCGCGGTACTGCTGCTGCGCCGGTCCGGCTTCCGCCCCGACATCAGCCGGCTGCGCGACGGGCTCGCCCTGGTGTTCCTCGGCGCGCTGGCCGCCACGACGATCAGCGCGACCTTCGGTGTCGGCGTCCTCGTCCTCACCGACAAACTGGCGCCGCACTCCTTCTGGACCGTCTGGCTGGCCTGGTGGGTGGGCGACGCCATGGGCGTCCTGCTCGTCACCCCGGTCCTGCTGTTGCTGCGCCGCACTCGCTGGCCCCCGCCGCTGAGACGCTGGAAGGAGGCCACCGCGCTGGCCGTCGTCGCCTGCGCCATCGTGCCGCTGGCCGCCTACAGCTCGATCAGCCTGCTCTTCCTCGTCTATCCACTGATCATCTGGGCCGCGCTGCGCTTCCAGCTCGCGGGCAGCATGCTCTGCGCTCTGCTGACCTCCGTGCTGGCCACGGTCGCGGCGACGGACGCCGTCGGCGCCTTCGCCGGGCTGAACCGGATCGAGGTCATGGCGAAACTCCAGGCCTTCAACGGGGCGATGGCGCTCACCGCGCTGCTGCTGTCCGCCGTGATCACCGAGCAGCGCAACACCCGGCGCTCCGTCGAACAGGCCTGCAAGGAACTGGTGGAGGTGCTGGCGCACCTCACCGCGGGCGAGGCACCCCCGCCCCGGCCGCCCCCGCGATCCGGCGACCGGCCGCGGGAACCCGGCGGCGGCCCGTGACAGGGCCGGTCGCGCCCGGCGTGTCGAACGGCCGGGCCAGGGCACTGAGAGACGATGAGCGATGCCCGCGCGGGCACGACAGGGCCGGAGGAACAGGGGCGGCATGGAACAGCGGGTGGCACCCGGCAGGGACGACCGGAACCCGGGAACCACCGGAGACGGCCCCGGCGGCACGGCGGGCCCCGGACCAGGCTCCGGTACTCCGGGCAGCCCTCCGGACACGGCAGGCGCCCCCGGGCCGTCGGAGCCGGCGGCCACACGTCCCAGCGACGGCGGCGACGACGGCGGTGACGCGCGGCGCCGGATTCCCCGGACCGACGCGCTGCTGCGCGACCCCCGGCTGGCCGAGGCCGCGCGGCGGCTCGGGGAGGACGTGGTCAAGGGGGCGGTCCGGCGGGCGCAGGACCGGGCGCGTGCGGGCGGCATCACCCCGGAACAGGTCCGTGACACCGCCGTCGCCCTGCTCCCCGGCACGGCCGGCGGGCTCCGGCCGGTGATCAACGCGACCGGAGTCCTGCTGCACACCAACCTCGGCCGGGCACCGCTGTCGGCGGCGGCCCGGCAGGCGGTGGCGGCGGCCGCCGGGCCCACGGACGTCGAACTCGACCTGGCGACGGGGGTACGGGCCCGGCGCGGCCGCTCCGCCCTGGCCGCGCTCGCCGCCCGCGTCCCCGCCGCCGGCGGCGTGCATGTCGTCAACAACGGGGCCGCCGCGCTCGTGCTGGCCGCCACCGCCCTCGCGGCCGGCCGGGAGATCGTCATCAGCCGGGGCGAGATGGTGGAGATCGGCGACGGCTTCCGCCTGCCCGACCTGCTCGTCTCCACCGGTGCCCGGCTCCGCGAGGTCGGCACCACCAACCGCACCACCGCCGCCGACTACGCCGCCGCCGTCGGACCCGGGACCGGCTTCATCCTCAAGGTGCACCCCTCCAACTTCCGCATCACCGGGTTCACCCGTGGCGCGGAGATCGGTGAACTGGCCGCGCTCAAGGCGCCCGTCGTCGTCGACATCGGCTCCGGACTGCTCGCCCCGCACCCGGACCTGCCCGAGGAACCGGACGCCGCCACGGCCCTGCGCGCCGGAGCCGCCCTCGTCACCGCCAGCGGCGACAAGCTGCTCGGCGGCCCCCAGTGCGGGCTGCTGCTGGGCCGGGCCGACCTCGTGCGCACCCTGGCCAGGCACCCGCTGGCCCGTGCCCTGCGGGTCGACAAGCTCACCCTGGCCGCCCTGGAGGCCACGCTCACCGGACCGCCCACCCCGACCGCCACCGCCCTCACCGTCGACCCGGCCGGCCTGCGGGACCGCGCCGACCGGCTCGCCGCGGCCCTGGGCGCCGACGGGATCGACGCCCGGGCCGTCGCCGGCGCCGCCACCGTCGGCGGGGGAGGGGCGCCCGGCGTCACCCTGCCCAGCGCCGCGCTGTCGCTGCCCGAGCCGTACGCCGTGGCACTGCGCACCGGCCGCGTCCCGGTGGTCGGCCGGCTGGAGGCCGGGCGCTGCCTGCTCGACCTGCGGGCCGTGCCGCCGGAGGACGACGACCGGCTGGCCGGGGCCGTACGGGCGGCCCGTCCGGCCGCGCAGAGGTAGGCGGCATGCACGTCCTCGCCACCGCCGGCCACGTCGACCACGGCAAGTCCACCCTGCTGCGGGCGCTCACCGGCATGGAACCGGACCGCTACGAGGAGGAGCGCCGCCGGGGCCTGACCCTCGACCTCGGCTTCGTGTGGACGCGGCTCGAACCGGACGGGGAGCACCTCGCCTTCGTCGACGTACCCGGGCACGAGCGCTTCGTCGCGACCATGCTCGCCGGTGCCGGCCCGGTGCCCGCCGTGCTGTTCGTCGTCGCCGCCGACCAGGGCTGGCAGCCCCAGTCGCAGGAGCACCTGGCGATCCTCGACGCGCTCGGCGTCCGGCACGCGGTCCTCGCGGTGACCCGCTGCGACCTCGCCGACCCCGAACCGGTGCGCGCGGACGCCGTCGAACGGCTCGCCGCCACCTCCCTCGGCAAGGTGCCGTCCGTGGCGGTCAGCGCGGTCACCGGCGCCGGACTGGACGATCTGCGCGCCGAACTCGGCCGGCTGACCGCAAGGTTGCCCGTGCCCGACACCGGGGCCGACGTACGCCTGTGGCTGGACCGGGCGTTCACCGTGCGCGGCCACGGCACCGTGGTCACCGGCACGCTCGGCGCGGGCACCCTGCGCGTCGGCGACCGGCTCGTCACCGGGGACGGTCACGTTCTGCGGGTGCGCGGCCTGCAGACCCTGCACCAGGAGCGGACGGAGGCCGGGGCGGTGGCCCGGGTCGCCGTCAACGTGCACGGCCCGGCGGCCGGCGCACTGCGGCGCGGCCGGACGCTGCTGACCCCGGACCGCTGGCTGACGACCGGCACCGCCGACGTCCGGGTCACCGGCGAGCCCGTCCGCGACCTGCCCCGGACGGTCACCCTGCACATCGGCACGGCCGCCGTCCCGGTGACCGTCCGCCCCCTGGGCGAGGACACCGCCCGGCTCACCCTGCACCGTGAACTGCCCCTGCGGATCGGCGACCGGGCGGTGCTCCGCGAACCCGGCGGCAGCCGCACCCCCTGCGGCGTCACCGTCCTCGACATACGCCCGCCACGGCTGACCCGGCGCGGCGCCGGCCGTACCCGCGCCGCCGAACTCGCCGGCATGACCGGGCAGCCGGACGGCGCCGCGGAACTGCGCCGCCGGGGTCTGATCCGGCGCCCCGACCTGCTCGCCATGGGCGCCCCGCCGCCGGCCGGACCCGTGGCCGGGGACTGGCTGGCCGACGAGGCGTACTGGACGGACCTCGGGGAGCGGCTGGCCGCCGAGGTCGGCCGGTACGCCGAGGCGCACCCGCTGGAACCCGGCCTCCCCGCCGAGGCTGCCCGCCGGCTGCTGGGCCTGCCCGACCGCGCCCTGGTGGACGCCCTCGTCCGGGCCGCACCCCGGCTCCAGGACCGGCAGGGCCGGTTGTACGACGTCGACGCCGCCCGGCCCGCCCTGCCGCCGCCCGTACGGGCGGCCGTGGACGCCGTGCGCGGGGATCTGAACCGGGCGCCCTTCCGCGCGCCCGAGGCCGACCGGCTGGCCCGACTCGGCCTGACCGGAAAGCCGTTGGCCGCCGCCGCGGCCGCGGGCGCCCTGCTGCGGATCGCCGAGGGCATCGTGCTACTGCCCGGCGCGGACACCGAGGCCGCGGCCGTACTGCACCGGCTGCCGCAGCCGTTCACGCTGAGCGAGGCCCGGCGGGCCCTGGACACCACGCGCCGGGTGGCCGTGCCGCTGCTGGAGTACCTGGACGCCCAGGGGTACACGGAACGCGTCGACGACCAGCGACGGCGCTGCCGGCCCGGGCCGGGGAGCGGAGGCGGACGGGAATCGAACCCGCCTGCCCGAGATCCTCGGGCACCTCGGTTTTGAAGACCGGGAGGGCCACCAGGCACCCACACGCCTCCACCGCTCGGCCAGGCTAGTGCCCCGGGAGACACGCATGACACCGACCCGCCAAGCGTCCGTACGCCTCACGCAGTTCGCCCACGGCGGCGGCTGCGCCTGCAAGATCCCGCCCGGCGAGCTGGAGGAGGTGGTCAGCGGCCTCGGCGCACCGCTGACCGGCGGCGACAGCCCGCTGCTGGTCGGCCTCGCCACCGGGGACGACGCGGCCGTCGTCACGCTTCCCGGGCAGGACACCGCCATGGTGTGCACCGCCGACTTCTTCACCCCGGTCGTCGACGACCCCTACGACTGGGGGCGCATCGCCGCCGCCAACGCGCTGTCCGACGTCTACGCCATGGGCGGCCGGCCCGTCCTCGCCGTCAACCTGCTCGCCTGGCCCCGCGACCGGCTCCCCTTCGAGCTGGCCCGCGAGGTGCTGCGCGGCGGCCTGGACATCGCCACCGAGGCGGGCTGCCACATCGGCGGCGGGCACAGCGTGGACGACCCGGAACCCAAGTACGGCATGGCCGTCACCGGACTCGCCGACCCCGCGCGGCTGCTCCGCAACGACGCGGGCCGCCCCGGCCTGCCGCTGTCGCTCACCAAGCCGCTCGGCCTTGGCGTGCTGAACAACCGGCACAAGGCCACGGGGGAGCGGTTCGAGCAGGCGATCGCCACGATGACGGCCCTCAACCGGGACGCCTCCGCCGCCGCCCTGGCCGCCGGCGCCACCTGCGCCACCGACGTCACCGGCTTCGGGCTCCTCGGCCATCTGCACAAGCTCGCCCGGGCCTCGGACGTCACCGCCGTGCTCGACACCGCCGCGGTGCCGTACCTGGACGGCGCCCGGGAGGCCGTCCGGGACGGCTACGTCAGCGGCGGCACCCGGCGCAACCTGGACTGGGTCGCGCCGTACACCGACTTCGGTGCCACGGACGCGGACACCCGGCTGCTGCTGGCGGACGCGCAGACCTCGGGCGGGCTGCTCGTCGCCGGCGAGGTGCCCGGAGCCCCGGTCGTGGGGGAGCTGGTGCCCCGCGGGGACCACTCGATCGTGCTCCGGTGAGCCGCCTTCCGCGGCCCCGGCCGAGCCGCTTCCGCGGCCCCGGGTGAGCCGCCGCTACGGCTCCGTTCCGGTGTGCTCGTCGATCCCCGCCCGGGCCCGGTAGGACCGCACCAGCTCCAGCGACGCCGGACCCCGCGGACGGCGCCCCGGACGGATGTCCACGGCGAACGCCTTCGCCTCCTGGATGTGCGTGTTCGGGTCCAGGGACAGGTGCAGCAGCTCGTTGGCCGCGTCCCCGGTGCTGTAGCCGTTCGGGCCCCAGTGGTAGGGCAGGCCCACCTGGTGCAGGGTCCGGCCCTGCACCCGCAGCGGCGCCATCCGGTCGGTCACCAGCACCCGGGCCTCGATCACCCCGCGCGCGCTGACGATCGTCGCCCAGCCGGTGTGCCCGAGACCCCGCTCGGCGGCCAGCTCCGGGGACACCTCGCAGAAGAACTCCGGCTGGAGTTCCGCGAGATACGGCTGCCAGCGTGACATGCCGCCCGCGGTGTGGTGCTCGGTGAGCCGGTAGGTGGTGGCCACGTACGGGAACACCTGCGAGCCCGGCTCGGTGCCGCTCGGCTGGTAGCGGTTGTCCGGCAGCGTCGGCATCAACTGCCGCACCGGATTGCGCTGCTGTCCGTACAGCAGGTTCGGGAACGGGGAGTCCTGCGGCTCGTAGTGCGCGGGCAGGGGGCCGTCGGTGAGCCCCGACGGCACGTACAGCCACGCCTTGCCGTCGGCCTGCATGATGAACGCGTCCTGGCCGGACAGCGCCTCGGGTCCGGTCGCGCCCTCGGGCGGCACGTGATCGGGTGCCTTGTCCTTCTTGAAGTCGGGGACGTCGTGGCCGGACCACTCGCCTCCCTCACCCTTGTCCGGGTCCCACCACACCAGCGCCTTCCGCTCGCTCCACGGCCTGCCCTCCGGGTCCGCCGAGGCGCGGTTGTACAGGATGCGCCGGTTGGCCGGCCAGGCCCACGCCCACTCGGCCGCCACCCAGTCCTGCTCCCGGCCCGGCTTGCGGCGCGCGGCCTGGTTGACGCCGTCGGCGTACACCCCGCAGTAGATCCAGCAGCCGCAGGAGGTGGAGCCGTCGTCCTTCAGCTGCTCGTAGGAGGAGAGCGGATCTCCGTCGGCGTCGAAGCCGTTGATCTCGGCCAGCACGGTCTCCGCGTCCGGCTCGGCGACGGGGCCCTTCGTCGGGTAGTCCCAGGCCAGGTCGAGCACGGGCCGGTCCATCTCGTCGGTGGACCCGGCCAGCTTCTGCCGGACGAGCCGCCCCAGGTGGTACGTGAACCACAGGTCGCTGCGCGCCTCGCCGGGCGGCTCCACGGCCAGGTGGTGCCACTGCAGCAGCCGCTGGGTGTTGGTGAAGCTGCCCGCCTTCTCGGTGTGCGCGGCGGCCGGCAGGAAGAACACCTCGGTGCCGATGTCCTCGGTGCGCAGTTCCCCGGTCTCGATCTCCGGGCCGTCCTTCCACCAGGTGGCCGACTCGATGAGGGAGAAGTCCCGCACCACCAGCCAGTCCAGGTTGGCCATGCCCATGCGCATCACCTTGGCGTTGGCGTTGCCGACCGCCGGGTTCTCCCCGACCAGGAAGTAGCCCTTGCACACACCGTCGATCTGCGCCATGGCCGTCTGGTAGGCGGAGTGGTCGCCGGTCAGCCGCGGCAGGTAGTCGAAGCAGAAGTCGTTCTCCCGCGTCGCCGCGTCGCCCCAGTAGGACTTGAGCAGGCTCACCAGGTAGGACCGCATGTTGGCCCAGTAGCCCTTGTGCGCCGCCTCGGCCTCCGCGAACGTGTCCAGGTCCTGGTTCTCGTGGGCGTGCGGCATCGGGATGTAGCCGGGCAGCAGGTTGTACAGGGTCGGGATGTCCGTGGAGCCCTGGATGGAGGCGTGTCCGCGCAGCGCGAGGATGCCGCCGCCCGGGCGTCCGATGTTGCCGAGCAGCGTCTGCAGCACGGCGGCCGCCCGGATGTACTGCACGCCGACCGTGTGCTGGGTCCAGCCGACCGCGTAGGCGAACGCCGTGGTGCGGTCCCGTCCGGAGTTCTCCGTGACCAGCTCGCACACCTGCCGGAACAGGTCCCGCGGCACCCCGCAGACCTCCTCGACCAGCTCCGGCGTGTAGCGGGCGTAGTGCCGCTTGAGCACCTGCAGGACACAGCGCGGATGGGTGAGCGTCTCGTCCCGCTCGGGCTCGCCCTCGGGGATCACCGCCCCGCCGGCGCCGTGGGCCTCACCGCTCGCCGCCTCGGTGACGGAGTTCTGGCCTGAGCCCTTGCCGCCGGTGCGCTTGTCGTACTCCTGGTCGCGCTGGCCCGAGGCCGCCTGCACCTCGGCGCCCTCGTACTGCCAGCTGGTGTTGTCGTAGGAGCGGCTGTCGGTGTCCAGACCCGAGAAGACGCCGTCCAGATCCTCGGTGTCCCGGAAGTCCTCCCGCAGGAGCACCGAGGCGTTGCTGTACGCCAGCACGTAGTCCCGGAAGTACTTCTCCTCGCGCAGGACGTGGTTGATGATCCCGCCGAGGAACGCGATGTCCGAGCCCGCGCGCAGCGGCACGTGCACATCGGCCAGCGCGCTGGTCCGGGTGAACCGCGGATCGACGTGGATCACCTTCGCGCCGCGCGCCTTCGCCTCCATCACCCACTGGAACCCGACCGGATGGCACTCGGCCATGTTCGAGCCCTGGATGACGATGCAGTCAGAGTTCTGCAGGTCCTGCTGGAAGGTGGTCGCGCCGCCGCGTCCGAACGAGGTTCCCAGACTGGGAACGGTGGAGGAGTGTCAAACACGCGCCTGGTTCTCGATCTGGATCGCTCCCAGCGCGGTGAACAGCTTCTTGATCAGGTAGTTCTCTTCGTTGTCGAGAGTCGCTCCGCCGAGGCTCGCGATGCCGAGGGTGCGCCGGGTGCGCTGCCCGTCGGCCTCCCACTGCCAGCCGGCCCGCCGCGCCTCGACGACCCGGTCGGCGATCATGTCCATCGCGGTGTCCAGGTCCAGCCGCTCCCACTCGGTGCCGTGCGGCCGCCGGTACAGCACGTGGTGCTCGCGCGCGCTCCCGGTGGTCAGCTGCAGACTGGCGGAGCCCTTGGGGCAGAGCCGCCCGCGCGAGATGGGGGAGTCCGGGTCGCCCTCGATCTGGGTGACCTTCCCGTCCTGGACGTACACGTTCTGCCCGCAGCCCACCGCGCAGTACGGGCAGACGGACTTCACCACCCGGTCCGCCGAGGCCACCCGGGGCTCCAGCCGCGCGCTGCGGCCGCTCTTGGCGGCGGCCCCCCGGCCCAGCGGGTCCGTACCCGTGAGCTGGCGGTAGACCGGCCAGGAGTCGATCCAGGTGCGTACGCCCACGACTCGCTCCTCCCGTCGGCGTTCCTCGATTCTCACGCAACCGCGCGACCGCGGCACCCCGGCCCCGGTGTGCGGCGGGGTACCCCCGGCCCCGAACGGCCAAACCGGCGTCACCGCCGGGCCGCGCACGCCCGGGGGACCGGCTCACCGGCCGCGCGCCGCCAGCCGCTCGCGCTGCGGCACGACCGTGTACTTCGGGTCCTCGGCGGAGTCCACCCCGGCCTGGAACACGCCGAAGCGCAGTGCCGCCGAGCCGGAGAGCAGCGCGGCACCGGCCGCCAGGGCCAGCCGCCGGTCGCGCACGCGTCCGGACAGCAGCGCCAGGGCGGCCCCGCCCGCCGTCAGCGCCTCGGCGGCGCGCAGCAACCGGTGCGGCCGGCCCTGCTCGTAGGGCTCGGCGGCAAGTCCCAGACGCCCCTTCATCAGCCGGAAGGCGCCCAGCTCCAGCGCGGCGCCCAAGACCGCCATCCGGCGGGCCGGGCCCGCCTCGCCGGCCGGGGCGGTGGCCAGCGCCAGACCGGACGCCGCGGTGGCCGCCGATCCCGCGAAGACGTACGGCAGCTGCCGGTAGCCCTCGTGCCAGGACGGCACCGCCGTGTCCGAGAGCAGCACCGCGGTGTAGGTCGCCACCGCCGGGCCGAGGACGGCGGCGCCCGCCGTGGCGGCCGAGCCGGCGAGGCGGTAGCGGCCCGCGACATCGGCGGCCGCCGCGGCCATCGTCAGCGGGGCGTACCCCACCAGCAGCCACGAACCCACGCTCATCGGCGAGGTGGGCTTGAACACGCGGAGCATGTTGAGGAAGCGGGCCGGGCGGCCCAGGTCGTGTACGAGCGCCACCAGCGACAGCGAGATCGCCCCGGCCGCCCCCAGCTTCGCCGGCCGGGCCAGCGCCGGCCGTCCGCTGAGGGAGCTCCCGGCCGCGAGCAGCGACGACGCCCCGGCCAGACCGCCGAGGTACAGGTAGCCCGCGATGTCGAGCGCCTTCCACGTCGGCTTGTTCAGCACCGGCTTGCCGTAGTACGACGAGAACTCCGCCTCCGGGACCATCGGCTGCTCGCCCCGGCCGCGCCGGCGCCGGCGCCGGCGCCGGCGGCGCCCGGCCCGCGCGCCCGTCGGGGCCTCCCGCCCCGGCCGGCCGCCCGTCACACCGTCCCGGGTCACGTCCGAACCGCTCATCGCGGCCTCCTCACGAAACCGGTGACGGCGAGCGCGGCGAGCGAGACGGCGGCCAGCGCGGCGTGCCGCCACATGTCGGGCAGGTCCCGGGTGGTGACCACCGGGTCCGGGGGCAGGCCGTACACCTCCGGCTCGTCCAGCAGCAGGAAGAACGCGCCGTCCCCACCGACCCCGTCGTCCGGGCTCTCGCCGTACAGCCGGGCGTCGGTCACGCCGGCCTCCCGCAGCCGGTCCACCCGGGACGCGGCCCGCTCGCGCAGTTCGTCCAGCGGGCCGAACTGGATCGAGTCGGTCGGGCAGGCCTTGGCGCAGGCCGGTTCCATCCCGACGCCCAGCCGGTCGTAGCACAGGGTGCACTTCCACACCCGGCCGTCGTCCTCGCGCTGGTCGATGACGCCGTACGGGCAGGCGGGCACGCAGTACCCGCAGCCGTTGCAGATGTCCTCCTGGACGACGACCGTGCCGAACTCGGTGCGGAAGAGCGCGCCCGTAGGACACACGTCGAGGCAGGCCGCGTGGGTGCAGTGCTTGCACACGTCGGAGGCCATCAGCCAGCGCAGCTCGGTGCGGCCGTCGGGCGCCACCGGGGAGATCTCCCCGGCCGGGGCACCCACGGGGGCCGCGCCGGGCGGGGGAGCGGTGGCCCCCGGTCCCGGCGAGCCCGCGTCGGTACCCAGGCCCGCCGCCGCGGCGAACACGTCGACGTCCTCGTGGACGACCCCGGGCTCCTGCCCGCCGAACGGCTTGCGCTGCTCGATGAAGGCCACGTGCCGCCAGGAGTCGGCGCCGAGGCCCTGCGTGTTGTCGTACGACATGCCGGTCAGCTCGAGCCCGTCCTCCGGAACGGCGTTCCATTCCTTGCAGGCCACCTCGCACGCCTTGCAGCCGATGCACACGGAGGTGTCGGTGAAGAAGCCCATCCTGGGCGGGGCGTCGGGGTAGCCGGCGGCACCCGCCACGTCCGGCTGGGGGCCGTGGAGCAGATGCCCGCGTGCCGGCGCGGCGCCCGCCGTGCCGTCGTCGTCCGGGGTCATGCCGCACCCTCCTCGTCCAGCCCTCGCCCCCGCTGACGGCGCAGGTGCGGAAACGTCTGGGGTCCGGGTTCTGTTGCCGTGTTCCGAGCGTGGCACGGGTGCCCTCGCTCCGCGCGCCCGAAACGGCTCCCGCGGCAGCCGTACCGCTGCGCGGGAAGCGGCACCGGGAGGTGCCGATCCGGGAGACGCCGAACGCGATGGAGTACCCGGGACGGCGGGTCGTACACCCGCCGAAGGCGGATCACCGCGCGAAGTCCTGCCGGCCGGGCGCCTGCTTTGTCGGGGGTCGTGAAAATGGGTTAGCCTGCGACGTATTTTTCTCATCAGGCAGATCCGTGAACTGCGGAAATGCACACACCAAGGGCCGGGTCAGGCCGCGTGCCCGGTGGTGGTTCCGAGCCCTCTGCCCGAGGGCTCCTGGGGAGCGGAACGAGGGTGCACATGGCCGGCAAGGCGACCGGGACGATCGACGCGGTCCCGGGTGAACAGGAACTGAGACGGCTTCTCGCGGGGCTGACGGCGGTCCGCGACGGCGACTTCGGCACACGTCTGCCGGACGACGCCAGCGGACTGATGGGCGACATCGCCACCGTCTTCAACGGCATGGTCGACCAGTTGTCCGTGTTCACCTCCGAAGTGACCCGGGTGGCCCGCGAGGTGGGCACCGAGGGCACGCTCGGCGGCCAGGCGGAGGTGCCGGGCGTCTCCGGCACCTGGGCCGACCTCACCGACTCCGTCAACGCGATGGCGGGCAACCTCACGACCCAGGTGCGTGACATCGCCCAGGTCGCCACGGCCGTCGCCAAGGGCGACCTGTCGCAGAAGATCGACGTCGACGCGCGCGGAGAGATCCTCCAGCTGAAGGAGACCGTCAACACGATGGTCGACCAGCTCTCCGCGTTCGCCGACGAGGTGACCCGGGTGGCGCGCGAGGTGGGGACCGAGGGGCGCCTCGGGGGGCAGGCGCAGGTGCCCGGGGTCGCCGGTGTCTGGCGGGACCTCACGGATTCGGTCAATTTCATGGCCGGAAATCTCACCGCTCAGGTGCGCAACGTCGCCCAGGTGACGACGGCGGTGGCGCAGGGCGACCTGTCGCAGAAGATCACGGTGGACGCCCGGGGCGAGATCCTGGAGCTGAAGAGCACCATCAACACGATGGTGGACCAGCTCTCGGCCTTCGCCGACGAGGTGACCCGGGTGGCCCGCGAGGTGGGCACCGAGGGCCGGCTCGGCGGTCAGGCGGACGTCAAGGGCGTCAAGGGCACCTGGCGGGACCTCACTGACTCCGTCAACTTCATGGGCGGGAACCTCACCGCCCAGGTGCGCAACGTCGCCCAGGTGGCCACCGCGGTGGCGCAGGGCGACCTGTCGCAGAAGATCACGGTGGACGCGCGCGGCGAGATCCTGGAGCTGAAGAACACCATCAACACGATGGTGGACCAGCTCTCGGCCTTCGCCGACGAGGTGACCCGGGTGGCCCGCGAGGTCGGCACCGCCGGCAACCTCGGCGGACAGGCCACGGTGCGCGGGGTCTCGGGCACCTGGAAGGACCTCACCGACAACGTCAACGTGATGGCGTCCAACCTCACCGGTCAGGTCCGTTCCATCGCCCAGGTCGCCACGGCCGTCGCCAAGGGCGACCTGTCGCAGAAGATCACCGTCGAGGCCAAGGGCGAGGTCGCCGCGCTCGCCGACGTCATCAACACCATGGTCGACACGCTCTCCGCGTTCGCGGACGAGGTGACCCGGGTCGCCCGCGAGGTGGGCACCGAGGGCCGGCTCGGCGGACAGGCCCATGTGCCCAACGTGGCCGGCACCTGGAAGGACCTCACCGACAACGTCAACTCCATGGCCAACAACCTCACCGGCCAGGTGCGCAACATCGCGCTGGTGACCACCGCCGTGGCCCGGGGCGACCTGTCCAAGAAGATCGACGTCGACGCGCGCGGCGAGATCCTCGAACTGAAGACGACCATCAACACGATGGTGGACCAGCTCTCGGCCTTCGCCGACGAGGTGACCCGGGTGGCCCGCGAGGTGGGCACCGAGGGCAGGCTCGGCGGACAGGCCGAGGTGGAGGGCGTCTCCGGCACCTGGAAGCGCCTGACGGAGAACGTCAACGAACTCGCCGGCAACCTCACCCGGCAGGTGCGCGCCATCGCCGACGTGGCCAGCGCCGTCGCCGAGGGCGACCTGACCCGGTCGATCACCGTCGACGCCTCCGGCGAGGTCGCCGACCTCAAGGACAACATCAACTCCATGGTGGAGTCCCTGCGCGAGACCACCCTGGCCAACCAGGAACAGGACTGGCTCAAGACCAACCTCGCCCGTATCTCCGCCCTCATGCAGGGTCACCGCGACCTGCCCGTCGTCGCGGAGCTGATCATGGACGAGCTGGTGCCCCAGGTATCCGCCCAGTACGGGGCCTTCTACCTCGCCGAGGACGGCGAGACCGGACCCGAACTGCGGCTCGTCGGTTCCTACGGCAGGCCGGAGGACGACACCCGGCCCGTCCGCATCCCGTTCGGCCGGTCCCTGGTCGGCCAGGCCGCGCGCAGCCGCCGCACGATCGCCGTGGACGAACTGCCGGCCGGCTACGTCACCATCTCCTCCGGGCTCGGAGAGATCGAGCCCACCGCCCTGCTGCTGCTCCCCATCCTCTTCGAGGAGCAGGTCCTCGGCGTCATCGAGCTCGCCTCGGTCACCGCGTTCACCCCCGTCCAGCGGGACTTCCTGCAGCAACTGGTCGACACCATCGGCGTCAACGTCAACACGATCGTCGCCAACGCCCGCACCGACGAACTGCTGGAGGAGTCCCAGCGCCTCACCAGCGAACTGCGGTCCCGTTCCGCCGAGTTGCAGGCACGCCAGGAGGAACTCCAGCAGTCCAACGCCGAACTGGAGGACAAGGCCTCCCTGCTGGCCGACCAGAACCGGGACATCGAGGCGAAGAACCTGCAGATCGAGCAGGCCCGGCAGGAACTGGAGGCCCGCGCCCAGCAGTTGTCGCTCGCCTCCCGCTACAAGTCCGAGTTCCTCGCGAACATGAGCCATGAGCTGCGCACCCCGCTCAACAGCCTGCTCATCCTCGCCCAGCTCCTGGCCCAGAACCCCTCCCGCAACCTCACCCCGAAGCAGGTCGAGTACGCGGGCATCATCCACTCCGCGGGTTCCGATCTGCTCCAGCTCATCAACGACATCCTCGACCTGTCCAAGGTCGAGGCCGGAAAGATGGACGTCAGCCCCGAGCGGGTGCCGCTGCGGCAGCTCATCGAGTACGTCGAGGCCACCTTCCGCCCGATGACCTCGCAGAAGAGCCTGGACTTCACCGTCTCCACCGCGCCCGGTGCCCCCGCCGACCTGCTCACCGACGACTCCCGGCTGCGGCAGATCCTGCGCAACCTGCTCTCCAACGCGGTGAAGTTCACCGAGCAGGGCAGCGTCGAGCTGCGCATCGAGCCCGCCCCCGACGACGAGGTGCCCGCGGGTGTGGTGCGGGGCGGAGCCATCGTGGCCTTCCGGGTGAAGGACACCGGCATCGGCATCCCCGAACAGCAGCGGGAGACCATCTTCGGCGCCTTCCAGCAGGCGGACGGCACCACCAGCCGCAAATACGGCGGCACCGGCCTCGGCCTGTCCATCACCCGGGAGATCGCCCATCTCCTCGGCGGCGCCGTCACCGTGACCAGCACACCCGGCAAGGGCAGCACCTTCACCCTCTTCCTGCCCGTCGCCCGGGTGGACTTCGAGGAACTGCTGAGCAGCGCGCCGAAGCCGCCCGAGCTGTCGCCGGCCGGCACGGCGCCCGGCACCGCCGCCCTGGAGGGAGCGCCCCAGGCGTCCGCCAGGCGGGAACGCCCGCGCCGCCTGCTGGTGGTGGAGGAGCGGCCGCGCGGCCTGCTCACGCTCGTCGCCGAGAGCGTCGTCGGGGACCTCGGGCACGGCCGTGCCGAGGGTGCCACCGTCGACATCATCGCCGCGGTCGGCGCGCACGAGGCGGCCGGTGCCCTCGCCGCCGAACCCTGCCACTGCGTCGTCGTCGAACTCGGCGCGCCGGACGGGGAGTCGGCACGCTTCCTGCGGGCGCTGCGCGGCGACTCCGCCCTGGCGAGCGTCCCGGTCCTGGTGCACAGCTCGCACCGCACCGAGCACCTCGCCGAGGACACGGCGGGCGGCTCGCTGGAGTACCTGTTCAGCCTGGACGAGCTGCGCGAGCGGATCGCCCTGCACCTGTCGGCCGAGGAGCCCGGCGAGGTGCTCACCCTGGTCCGCGGTGAGGAGCCGCAGCTCACGACGGTCCAGCCGGTCGACGAGCGGACCCGCGGCCGTACGGTCCTCGTCGTCGACGACGACGCCCGGAACCTGTTCGCGCTCAGCGGCATCCTCGAACTGCACGGTTTCCGCGTGCTGCACGCGGAGAACGGCCGCAAGGGCATCGACACGCTGGTGAACAACCCGGACGTCGAACTCGTCCTGATGGACGTGATGATGCCCGAGATGGACGGCTACACCGCGACGGCCGAGATCCGCCGGATGCCCCGGTACGCCGACCTGCCGGTCATCGCCGTGACCGCCAAGGCCATGCAGGGCGACCGGGAGAAGAGCCTCGCGTCCGGCGCCAGCGACTACGTCACCAAGCCGGTGGACACCCAGGACCTCATCGCCTGCGTCCGGCGCTGGCTGCCCGCATGAGGACGCACGCCATGACCGCCGGCCGAGGAGCAGGTATCCGGTGAACGACTACGAACCGCTGTCCGAGGCGGCCGCCCTGGAGCCGGGCTCTCCCGGCGCCGGCCCGCCCGCCGTCCCCGGCCCGCCCGGAGCCCTGGAACCGGCCGGCCCGCCCGGGGCCGGGGGGCCGGGCCTGCCCGGGTACCTGGACATGTCGGGCCCGGCGGAGGCCGCGGAATCCTTCGGTCCGTCCGAGGAGAGCGGCCCCTCCGGTCCGTCCGGGGCGCCGGCCACCTCGCCAGTGGGCAGGCTCGCCGCCACCGTCGAGCGGCTGCGCGGGGAGGTGCGGGCGGCGCAGGCCGAGGCCGAGGGCCGGGCACTGCTGGAGCTGGCCAAGGGCATCCTGGTCGAGCGCCTCGGCTGCGGCCCGGCCCAGGCCGCCCGCCAGCTCGCCGAGCTGACCGAGCAGGCCCGGGTGACCCCGCTGGAGTTCGCAGTCGAGGTCATCAACCAGGCGGCCCGGGACCGGGTCTCGGAGGTAGCCAAGGCCTTCCTGGCCGCCACCGCGGACCCGGCCGGGCAGCTCGAGGACTCCGCCGCCGTGCGGCTGCGCGCCGCCGAGAGCGGCGTCCTCGCCGCAGACGACACCCAGGCGGTGGCCGACTCGCTGCTCCAGCACGCCCTGCGGCCGCTCGGCGCGGTGGCCGTCGCCGTCTGGGCCGCCGGCTCCGACGGCTCGCTGACCCTCGCGGGCAGCGCGGGGTTCCCGCAGGCCGAGGCGGACCGCTGGCGCTACGTCCCGCCGGACGTGGCCACCGTGGCCCGGCGCGGACTGACCGAGCCGGACGGCCAGTGGCTGACGTCCCTCGCCGAGTCCGGGCTGCCCACCATCGGCCGCCGGGACTTCGCGGAGGGCGCCCGGGCCGCCGTGCCGGCCGGCGTGGGCGGCCGCATCCAGGGCGTCCTGGAGATCGCCTGGCCGGGCCCCGAGGGCCCCAAGCCGCCCCAGGTGGTGCGTCAGCTCGAGGCGCTCGCCGAACTGTGCGCGCACACCCTGGAGTCCCACCCGCTGCTGCCCGGGGCCCAGGAGAACCGGGTGCTGCCGGACGTGGTGGAACTGATGGACCTGGCGGACGGGCTGCACGACCCGGCCCTGGTCCTGGTGCCGCACCTCGACGACACCGGACAGCTCGTCGACTTCCGCATCCAGCACGTCAACAGCCACTTCCTCGACCCGGCGGGCCGGCCGCGGGCCGTCGTCGGCGGCGCCCTGCTGCTGGAGGCCTACCCGATGGCCGCCGGCACCAACGAGCTGTTCCAGCGGGTGGAACGGGTCTACGCCACCGGCGAGCCGTTCCGCGCCCACCGCATGCGGCTCACGGCCCTGGTCGACCAGGTGCCGCTGTCGGCGGTCGCGGACATCAGCATCAGCCGGCACGGCTCCAGCGTGCTGCTGATCTGGCGGATCGAGGACGAGGCGGCCCGCCTGGCCAGCCTGCTCCAGCACGCCCAGCGGCTCGGCCGCATCGGCGGCTTCGAGGAGAACCTCCTGACGGCCGAGATCACCTGGAACGGGCAGCTCTTCGACCTGTACGGCCGGCCGCCCACCAGCCCGCCGGTCCGTCTGGAGGACCTGGCCGCGCACGCGCATCCCGACGACGCCGTCGGCATCGGCCGGTTCCTGCGCACCCTGGTGCACCACCGGCGCCCCGCCTCCGTCGCCTTCCGGCTGCAGCGGCCGGAAGGGGTGACCCGGCACGTGCGGGTGGTGGCCGAACCCGTCCTGGACACCGACGGCCAGCTGCTCGTCGTCCGCGGCGCCTACCAGGACATCTCCGCTCAGCACTGGACGGAGGTGGCCCTGTCCGCCACCCGTGACCAGCTCGCCCACACCGAACAGCAGGCCGACGAGCGCAACCGGCTGGCCCTGCAGCTCCAGCACGCCATCATGCCGCCGACGCAGGCGCCCCTGGAGGTACCGGACCTACAGGTGGCCGTGCGCTACCGGCCCGCGGAGACGGAGCAGCTGGTCGGCGGCGACTGGTACGACGCGGTGGTGCTGCCCTCGGGCCTCGTGCTGCTGTGCGTGGGGGACGTCGCCGGGCACGGCATAGAGGCGGCGACCAGCATGGTGGTCCTGCGCAACGCCCTGCGCGGCCTGGCCGTGACCGGTGCCGGGCCGGCCCAGCTGCTGTCCTGGCTGAACATCGTCGCCCACCATCTGACCGGCGCCGTCACCGCCACCGCGGTGTGCGGTCTGTACGACGGCGAGCGGCGCACCCTGCGCTGGGCGCGGGCGGGTCATCTCCCGCCGGTCCTGGTCCGGGACGCGGAGGCCACCGCCATGCCCACGCTCAAGGGGCTGCTGCTGGGCGCCGTACCGGACGCCGTGTACGAGGAGACGGAGGTCCAACTGGCCGCCGGGGACACCCTGCTGATGTACACCGACGGTCTGATCGAGCGACGGGACCGCTCCGTCCAGGAGTCCCTGTCGCACCTGCTGTCCATGGCCCGCTCGGCACCCGGCGGCCTGGACCAGCACCTGGACCGGCTCCTCACGCACAGCAAGTCGGACACCGACGACGACACCTGCATCGTGGGGATCAGGCTGGCCTGAGCCGGGCGGCGCCGCCGCCGCGCGTCACCCGCCGGCGTCGGCGCGCAGGGCGACGGTGGCGGTGACGCGCTTGCCGCGCGGCAGCGGGGTGACCTCCAGGCCGCCGCTGAGCATGTTCACCAGGAGCAGCCCGTGGCCGCCCACCCGGCCCGGGTCGGGCGGGGGCTGCCTGGGCAGGTCCGGGGACGTGTCGACGACCGTGATACTCAGCGCGCCGGCGTCGGGCGCCAGCTCCAGCCGGAGCGCGCACGGGCCGGGAGCGTGCTTGACGGCGTTGGTGACGAGTTCGCTGGCGACCAGCTGGGCATCCTGGACCGCGCGCCGGCCCGGTTCGGGACGAGCCCGTGCCAGGAGGGCGCCGACCGCGTCCCTCGCCTCGGCTATGCAGGGAGCACCGGAATCCCAGGTGCGGCTGTGCCGCAGCGGCCCGGGGCGGGCCCGCGTGGCCGTGTGAGTCGACAGGTGGATGTCCATACCTCGTTGCCCTCTTCCTCCGGGGTCGGGGTCCCTTCCTGATCGAGGAGGCTCGTGCCGTCCTTGTCGCGGATACCCATGGGAGGGTCGATCAAGTACACGCGAACCGGGACAGGTCGCGGAAATCGGCTTGTCCGATCTTCGCGGCCTGCCCCGGCATGCTGTTCCGGTTCAGAGCTCGTCAGTGCTTGAAGGCGTCCTTGCCCTTCTCCTTGGCCTGCCGGGCGTCGCCGCGCGCGCCCTCCATGCGGCCCTCCGCCTCCATGCGCTCGTTGCCGACGGTGCGGCCCACGGCCTCCTTGGCCTTGCCCTTGGCCTGCTCCGCCTTGGCCTTTGCCTTCTGGTTGCCAGCCATGGGTAGTCACATCCCAACGTCGTTCCGGTGTGCGGTCGACATCCGGTTTGCCGCTCTGACCCGGTCCAAACCCGCTGTCCTCCCGCCGGTCGTGCGGCCGCGGGTCACGCCGCGTGCCCCCACCCCCGGCCGCCGTCCTCGGCTTGCCTTTTCACGACCGCTGGGAACAAGGTGAGGGAAGGAGCCGGCGGGGAGCGGACGAAAGGCCCGCGCCGACCGGGTCGTGACATGTACGTGCACGTGGATCTCGCGGGTGGCGCGCCGTGACGGCGGGCGCCTCGCTGACTGTGCTGCCGGTTGCCGACCGGGCGGTGGTACTGCGCCTGTCGGGGGCCCTGGACCGGTACGGCGCCGGCATGCTCGGCCGCGAACTCGACCTGCGGCTGGCGCGCGCCGACCGGCGTGGGCTGCGCCTCGTCCTGGACGTCTCGGGCGTCAGCCGGATGAGCACCGAGGTCCGGGACACCCTGGACGCCCGCACCCGGCACCTCGGGACCGGGCCGGTCCTGGTCAGCGGTGCCTGCCCCGAGGTGCGCGCCGTGCTCACGGCCGCCGAACTGCCGGGCGTCCTGCTCTGTCCCACGCTGGAGGAGGCCCTGGCCGCCGTGTGCCGCGCGGCTGCCGATGGGCCGCGGACCGGAGCGGCGGCGCCGCCCGAAGACGTACGCAGCGAGGTGTTCGGGCTGCGGGCGAAGGCGCGTACCAGCGGGCTCATCGGGATCGCCCAGGGCATCCTGCTGGCCCGCTACGGCCTGCTCGGTCCCCAGGAGGCGTTCGACCTGCTCCGGGACGGTTCCCAGCACCACAACGTCCCGCTGCGGGTGCTGGCCGCGGCGGTGGTGAGCGCGCCGGCGCCGCACGCGCCGGGGGAGTGGTTCCCGGGACGCCGGCACCTGCCGCGGCCCGTCCTCGACCTCGCGCTGCCCGGCCCGGTGGACGTACGCGACCGCCGGCAGGTTCTCAGGGCGGCCGTGTACGCGGCGGTGACCGTGACGGACGCGGACGCGGCGGAGATCCACCTGACCGACCACACCCGCGAGGAGGCTCTCGTCCTGGAGGCCCACCACGCCCTGGACGCCGCCTACCGCGACTGCCTCGCCCTGGTCTGCGGTCCGCCCGCGGTGTGCGCCCGGGCGCAGGCGGCCGGCAAGCCGGTGACCGTGGCCGACGTGGCCGCGGATCCCGAGCTGGCCGGGCACCCCGTCGGCCGGGCCACGCTCGCCGCGGGCAGCCGAGCCGTGCACAGCACACCGATGACGACCTCCGAGGGGGACTGCAAGGGCGTGGTCTCCGTGCACCGGGCGGAGCCGGGTGCCTGGCTGGACCGGGGGCAGGAGGCCGTCCTGGACGAGCTGGCCGCCGATCTGGCCGCCTGGCGCTCGTGGTACCGCCGCACCGTGGTGCTGGACGCCCTGGAGTACCTGCACGCACAGGGCGGCCGGCAGAGGGGCTGAGGGGTCCCTCGTGCCCCTCCGGCCCGCGGGCCCGGGCGGGGCCGCGGCGTCCCTGCCCCGTGCCCCGGGAGGCGCCCGCGGCCTCCCTGGGCTCACGGGCCGGTCGAGGGGTGCGGGCCCGGGTGTCTCCCGGTGCCCGGGTCAGGAGCGGCCGACCGTGTCCTGGTCCCGCAGCGCGGGCTCGGTGTCCTCGGCGAGTGGCGTGTCGCGCGCGGCGGTACCCGCGGCGGCCGGTGCCGTACGGCGGCCGCCCAGGGCGGTCAGCCTGCGGGCGACCGGTTCCGTGTAGCGGGCGGTGAGGGGGCCGAGGACCACCAGGATGAGGACGTACGCCGTGGCCAGCGGGCCGAGGTCGGAGTCGATGCCCGCGGTCACCGCGAGACCGGCGATGACGATGGAGAACTCACCGCGGGCCACCAGGGTGCCGCCGGCCCGCCATCGGCCCTTCGCCGAGATGCCGGCCCGGCGCGCGGCCCAGTAGCCCGTCGCGATCTTCGTGAGCGTCGTGACGACCGCCAGGGCGAGGGCGGGCAGCAGTACCGGCGGGATGCTGGCCGGGTCGGTGTGCAGGCCGAAGAAGACGAAGAACACCGCCGCGAAGAGGTCCCGCAACGGGGCGAGCAGGTTGTGCGCGCCCTCGGCGACCTCGCCGGACAGCGCGATGCCGACCAGGAACGCGCCGACCGCCGCCGAGACCTGGAGCTGCTGGGCGACGCCGGCCACCAGCAGGGTCAGCCCCAGCACGACGAGCAGCAGCTTCTCCGGATCGTCACTGGAGACGAAGCGGGAGATGTGCCGCCCGAACCGCACCGCCAGCAGCAGCACAAGACCGGCGACACCGAGGGCCACGGCGAGGGTGACACTGCCCGCCGCGAGACCGGTCCCGGCCAGCAGCGCGGTCACGACCGGCAGGTAGACCGCCATC
Organism: Streptomyces sp. NPDC005706; assembly: GCF_040631045.1. Classification (NCBI taxonomy): domain Bacteria; kingdom Bacillati; phylum Actinomycetota; class Actinomycetes; order Kitasatosporales; family Streptomycetaceae; genus Streptomyces; species Streptomyces sp. NPDC005706. The sequence goes on from NZ_JBEXYS010000033.1 coordinate 69,155, forward strand.
GACAGGTCCTCCAGCACCAGGATGCTGAGGATCACCGGGGTCTCCCGGTTGCCTATCCGGCCGAGGTCGCCGAGGACCTTGGCGATGACGCCGGAGGAGGAGATCCAGGTGATGCCGGCGAGGACGACGGCGGCGATCGGGCCCCAGCCGAGAAGCAGCGCCATGACGGCACCGGGCAGGGCGTTGAGGGTGGCGTCGACGATCCCGGCCGGGTACTGCGTTCTGAGGTTGGAGACCAGGTCGCTGGCGGTGTACTCCAGGCCCAGCATGAGCAGCAGCAGGACCACGCCGATCTCGGCGCCGATCGCCACGAACTCCTCGCTGGCGCCGAGCGGCAGCAGGCCGCCCTCGCCGAAGGCCAGCCCGGCCAGCAGGTAGAGGGGGATGGGGGAGAAGCTCAGGCGCGCGGCGAGCCTGCCCAGCAGCCCGAGGCCGAGGATGATCGCGCCGAACTCGATGAGGAAGACCGCGGAGGAATGCATCCGCGTCACTCCCGGCCGAGGATGACGGCGGCCGCGTCGACGCCCTCGCGGGTGCCGATCACGATGAGCGTGTCCCCGCCGGCCAGCCGGAATCCGGGTCCGGGCGACGGGATCGCCTCGGCGCGCCGCAGCACGGCCACGATGGAGACCCCGGTCTCGGTGCGCATGCAGGTGTCGCCGAGCAGCCGGCCGTTCCAGTGGGAGACCCCGGACAGCTCGATCCGCTCGGCCACCAGGCCCAGCTCCGTGGTGTAGAGCAGGTTCGGGCTGTGGTGCGTCGGCTGGAGCGCCTCGGCCAGTGCCTGTGCCTCCCCGCCGGTGAGCCGCGCGGACAGGGCGCAGGCGTCGGGATCGTCGCCCTGGTACGCGCTCAGTGTTCTCGCGCCGTCGCGGTGGGCCACCACCGACAGACGCTGCCGCTCCCGAGTCGTCAGGTCGTACCGCACACCGATCCCCGGCAACGGCGTACTGCTGGTGCGCGCTGCGCCCATGACCGCCCCCTGCTCGATTTGAAGGTTTCTTGAGGAAACCATTACCGGGATCTTAACCCCCTCGCGGCGCACGGCCGTGTGGGGACCCGGTTCGAGCGGGGTGCGGGCGGCGGTCAGGAGGCGGGGCCGGGGCCGCTTTCGCCGTCGTACGGGTCGGGCTGACAGGTGTGGCACAACTCGTGCTCACCGTCGCGGGTGACGATGGTTCCCCAGCCGAGGCAGTGCTCGCAGTGACGGGCGAGGCCCAGATCGGGGTTGGGCGGCGGGAAGGGGCTGCGGGGGGCTCCGTAAGCCATACGGGGAGCGGCTCCTCGAGTCGCGGTCGCGGTCCGGATGACTTCCATTATGTCCGACTTTTTCTTTATGTCTATGCCCTGTGTCACTCAGTGCCAGGTATCAGCCGAGCGTGCCCTGGCGCGCCTCCCGCCACAGGTCCACGCCGCCGTCGGTGGCCAGCTTGTCGATCTCGGCCAGCTCCTCGGCGCTGAAGTCGAGGTTCTCCAGGGCGGCGACGTTCTGCTCGAGCTGCTCGGTGCGCGAGGCGCCGATGACCAGCGAGGTGACCCGCTCGTCGCGCAGCGCCCACGCCAGCGCGAGCTGCGCGAGGCTCTGCCCGCGGCGGGCGGCGACGTCGTTCAGGGCGCGCAGCCGGGCGCGCATGTCCTCGGTCAGCCAGGCCGGGTCGAAAGACTTGCCCGCCGCTGCCCGCGAGTCCTGGGGTACGCCGTCCAGGTAGCGGCCGGTGAGCAGCCCCTGGGCGAGCGCCGTGAACCCGATGACGCCGAAGCCCTCCTCCTCGGCCGTGTCCAGCAGGCCGTCGGTCTCGATCCAGCGGTTGAGCATGCTGTACGACGGCTGGTGGATCAGCAGCGGCGTGCCCAGCTCGCGCAGGATCGCGGCGGCCTGCCGGGTGCGCTCGGCGTCGTAGGAGGAGATGCCGACGTACAGGGCCTTGCCCTGGCGGACGGCGGTGTCCAGCGCGCCCATCGTCTCCTCCAGCGGCGTGGTCGCGTCCAGCCGGTGGGAGTAGAAGATGTCCACGTAGTCCACGCCCATGCGGCTCAGCGACTGGTCCAGTGAGGCCAGCACGTACTTGCGGGAGCCGCCGCCCTGCCCGTAGGGGCCCGGCCACATGTCCCAGCCCGCCTTGGTGGAGATCACCAGCTCGTCCCGGTACGGCGCGAGGTCGCGCCGCAGCAGCCGGCCGAAGTTGATCTCGGCGGCGCCGTACGGCGGGCCGTAGTTGTTGGCCAGGTCGTGGTGGGTGATCCCGAGGTCGAAGGCGCGCAGCGCGATCTCGCGCTGGGTCTCGAAGGGCCGGTCGTCGCCGAAGTTGTGCCAGTAGCCCAGGGACAGGAGCGGGAGGTCCAGTCCCGAGCGGCCGGTGCGCCGGTAGCGCATGGTGCCGTCGTAGCGAGCGGGGTCCGCGACGTGGTTCATCGGGTCGTCTCCGGGTGGTGCCGTAGGGGTGCCCCTGGTGTGCGAGGGGGCACGTCCACCCTGCGCTCCCATGATTCGTAAGTCCAACCGCCGCCCGTCATGGCATTGAGCGGTCCGGTTTCTGAATCGGGGCCCGGTGCGGCGCCCGGTGACCGGTGGGGGCCGTGATCGCTTTGCTGTGTGGCGGATGCGAAGCGGGGCAGACGGATGGGGCACGCGGTGAGCAGGGCCGGCCGATCGGGGGCCGGGCCGGCGGGCAGTGGGAAGGGAGACGCCCATGAGCGGGGTGACGCCTGAGGGCGAACGCCGGGCCGGGGTGAGGCCGAGGACTCCGAAGGCCGTCGCGGAACTGCCGCACCAGGTCCGCGAGGAGCTGACCCGCAGGCTCCGCCGCAACCGGCGGGCCTTCCGCGCGGACGACGTCCAGGTCGTCGAACCGCCTCTGCTCAGGCGCGCGGTCGGCGCCTCCGCGCTCGGCAACTGCATGGAGTGGTTCGACTTCGGCGTCTACAGCTATCTCGCCGCCACCATCGGCAAGGTGTTCTTCCCCGGCGCCTCCCCGGCGGCCCAGGTGATCTCCTCGTTCGCGACCTTCGCCGCCGCCTTCGTCGTACGGCCCCTCGGCGGGCTCGTCTTCGGTCCGCTCGGCGACCGGATCGGCCGGCAGAAGGTACTCGCCACCACCATGATCATGATGGCGGTGGGAACCTTCGCCATCGGAATCATCCCCGGCTACGCCACCATCGGCATCGCCGCTCCGGTGCTGCTCCTGCTGGCCCGTATGGTGCAGGGCTTCTCCACCGGCGGCGAGTACGGCGGCGCCACCACGTTCGTCGCCGAGTACTCGCCGGACCGCCGGCGCGGATTCCTCTCCAGCTGGCTCGACTTCGGCACCTTCGTCGGCTACGCCCTCGGCTCGGCCCTGGTGACCGCGCTGAACCTGATGCTGACCGACGCCCAGATGCTCTCCTGGGGCTGGCGGGTCCCCTTCCTGATCGCCGGACCGCTCGGCGTGATCGGCCTCTACATGCGGCTCAAGCTCGAGGAGTCCCCGGCCTTCCAGCAGCAACTGGACGAGCACGAGAAGAGCCTGGCGCAGGAGTCGGCGGGCAGCGAGTTCAAGGACATCGTGAAGAACCACTGGCCCGGCCTGCTCATCTGCATGGGCCTGGTGCTGCTCTACAACGTCACCAACTACATGGTCACCGGCTATCTGCCGACCTACCAGACCGCGACGCTGCACCGCTCCAGCGGCTCCGCCGACGTCCTGGTGCTGATCGGCATGGTGTGGATCGTCCTGCTGATCACCTTCCTCGGTCGGCTCAGCGACCGCGTCGGCCGGCGTCCGCTGTACGGCGTCGCCGCGGCCGCCATGATCGTGCTGGCCGTTCCCGCCTTCCTGCTGATCAAGGCGGAGGGGACCTGGCCGCCGATCCTCGGCGTGCTGCTGCTCTCCACCCTGCTGGCCTGCTTCGCCGCGCCCAGCGCGGCCACGCTGCCCGCGCTGTTCCCGACCGCCGTCCGCTACGCGGCCATGGGCATCGGCTTCAACATCGCCGTCGCCGCGTTCGGCGGCACCACGCCGCTGGTCACCGCCGCGCTGGTCGGTGCCACCGGCGACGACCTGATGCCGGCCTACTACCTGATGCTGGCCGGCGCGATCGGCCTGCTCACGGTGAAGTTCCTGCCGGAGAGCGCCCAGGTGCCGCTCAGCGGCTCGCAGCCGATGGTCGGTTCGCAGGAGGAGCGGCGGGAGCTGATCACCACCTCCAAGGAGCTCTACGCCTTCGCGCGGGAGCGGGCCGGTACGCCGCAGGGGTGAGCCCACCCGGCGGCCCCGGGGAGCGCACTGTTCGATCCTACGAACTTCGCGCGGGACGGGTTACCGGTCCGGGCCGTACACGATAGGAAACTTTCCTATCAGTTCGGCACGGACAACTCCCAGCCCCCCACCTCCCCTTGGAGCCCCTGTGGCGCACACAGACCGCCAGCCGGCAGCCCACACCCGCCTCTCCCGCCGCACCGCCGTCGCCCTGCTGGGCGCCGCCGCCACCGGCACCCTGCTCGCCGGCGCCCCGGGCGCCGGGCGGGCCTCGGCCGCCGCGCCCGGCCTCGACGACCCGGCGAAGAAGGAGATCGCCATGCGGCTCGTCTCCAGCGCCGAGAACTCGTCCCTCGACTGGAAGGCCCAGTACAAGTACATCGAGGACATCGGCGACGGACGCGGCTACACCGCCGGCATCATCGGCTTCTGCTCCGGTACCGGCGACATGCTCGACCTCGTCCGGCTCTACACCGACCGCAGGCCCGGCAACGTCCTGGCCCGGTACCTGCCAGCCCTGCGCCGGGTCGACGGCACCGACTCGCACGACGGCCTGGACCCCGACTACCCCCGGGACTGGCGCGCGGCCGCCCAGGACCCGGCCTTCCAGCAGGCGCAGAACGACGAACGCGACCGGGTCTACTTCGGCCCCGCCGTCGTCCAGGGCAAGGCGGACGGGCTGCGCGCCCTCGGCCAGTTCGCCTACTACGACGCCATCGTCATGCACGGCGACGGCGACGATCCCACCGGCTTCCGCGGCATCCGGCGCCGTGCCCTGCGCAGCGCCAGGCCGCCGGCGCAGGGCGGCGGCGAGACGGCGTACCTGAACGCCTTCCTCGACGCGCGGGTGTGGGCGATGAAGCAGGAGGAGGCGCACAGCGACACCAGCAGGGTCGACACCGCACAGCGGGTCTTCCTGCGCGACGGCAACCTCGACCTGAACACGCCGCTGGACTGGAAGGTGTACGGCGACAGCTACCACATCGGCTGAGGCCCCCCGGCCGATCCGCTACGACAGACGCGGCAGGCTCGCGGCGCCCGGGACCGGGAACGTCGATCCCAGCGCGGCGGCCTGCCGCGCCGTGACCCGCTGGATCACGGCGATCGCCAGGGCGCCCGCGGCCAGTTCCAGCCCCGCGGTCACCAGGAGCAGGGCGAGCGAAGCCCCCTGCCCCGGCCCGCCGCTCACCCCGGCGACGAGCGCGTGCCCGATCCATGCCGCCCACCAGACGTTCACCAGCACCCGGTCGCGCCGCCCGGCCGCGCCGGGACCGCTCGCGCGGAGGACGTCGAGGACCAGCCCCCGCGGCACCCACATGTTGACCACCGGGATCAGCCAGGAGAACACGGCCCACGGGGCCGAGCCCGGGAGGGGGCTCGCGGACAGCGACTGGGCGATGCGCCGGGAGCGGGTGAACCACACCAGGAACAGCGCCGCCGCGACGATCATCAGGTTCACGTACACCTGGGACACCCGCCCCGACGTGCTCCCGGACGTGGCCGGCGGATGGAGCGCGTGCGCGCGCACGGTCACGGCGCGGGCGACCTCCGCCACGGCCGCCGCGGCCACGGCGGCCTGGGCGAAACGGGCGAGCGGCCAGGGGGCCTTGACGGTGGGTCCGGACACGGGCGGTTACCTGCCTGTCGTGGGGGCACACGGGAGCGTGGCTGAAGATGATCGTCGGAGAAGCGGATCATAGGGCAGCCCAGGGCCGGTGCGCCCCGCTCGGTGCGGGCGCACTCGCACGCCGGGGCCCCGACGGGGAAAGATGAACCCCGAGCGATCGATCACACCGATGCGGAGGAGCGGACTCATGCCGCACGAGCGAGCCGGACGGCCGGCCGGCCCCGAGGACCTCATCGACGTGGCCCGGCTGGTCACGGCGTACTACGCGCAGCGCCCCGACCCGGCCGACCCCGGCCAGCGGGTGGCGTTCGGCACGTCGGGACACCGGGGTTCGTCCCTGGCGAGCGCCTTCAACGAGGACCACATCGCCGCCACCAGCCAGGCCATCTGCGAATACCGCGCGGCACAGGGCGTGGACGGGCCGCTGTTCCTCGGCGCCGACACGCACGCCCTGTCCGAGCCCGCCAGGGTCACCGCGCTGGAGGTGTTCGCGGCCAACGACGTGACCGTGCTCATCGACAGCGCGGACGGCTACACCCCGACCCCGGCCGTCTCGCACGCCATCCTCACCCACAACCGGGGCCGCGACACCGGTCTCGCCGACGGCGTCGTCGTCACCCCCTCGCACAACCCGCCCGCCGACGGCGGCTTCAAGTACAACCCGCCCAGCGGCGGCCCGGCGGCCTCCGACGCGACGTCCTGGATCCAGGACCGCGCCAACCAGATCATCACGGGCGGCCTGAAGGAGGTACGGCGGCTGCCGTACGCCCGCGCGCTCGCCGCCGCCACTACCGGGCGCTACGACTTCCTCGACGCCTACGTCGGCGACCTGCCCGGCGCCCTGGACCTCGACGCGATCCGCGCGGCCGGGGTGCGCATCGGCGCCGACCCCCTCGGCGGGGCGTCCGTCGCCTACTGGGGCCGGATCGCGGAGCAGCACCGCCTCGACCTGACCGTGGTCAATCCGCACACCGACCCCACCTGGCGGTTCATGACGCTGGACTGGGACGGCAAGATCCGCATGGACTGCTCGTCGCCGTACGCGATGGCCTCGCTGATCGAGCAGCGCGACCGGTTCCGCATCGCCACCGGCAACGACGCCGACGCCGACCGGCACGGCATCGTCACCCCGGACGCCGGCCTGATGAACCCCAACCACTACCTCGCCGTCGCCATCTCCTACCTCTACCGGCACCGCGAGCAGTGGCCCGCCGGCACCGGCATCGGCAAGACCCTGGTCTCCTCCACGATGATCGACCGGGTCGCCGCCGACCTGGACCGGCGACTGGTCGAGGTGCCGGTCGGGTTCAAGTGGTTCGTGGACGGGCTCGCCGGGGGCACCATCGGCTTCGGCGGCGAGGAGTCGGCCGGGGCGTCCTTCCTGCGCCGGGACGGCTCGGTGTGGACCACCGACAAGGACGGCATCCTGCTGGCCCTGCTCGCCTCCGAGATCACGGCGGTCACCGACCGGACCCCGTCGGAGCACTACGCCGGCCTGACCGCCCGCTTCGGCGAACCCGCCTACGCCCGCATCGACGCCCCGGCGACCCGTGAGCAGAAGGCGCTGCTCGCCAAGCTGTCCCCGGCCCAGGTCACCGCCGACACCCTGGCCGGCGAGGCGGTCACCAAAATCCTCACCGAGGCGCCCGGCAACGGCGCCGCCATCGGCGGGATCAAGGTCACCACCGCCAACGCCTGGTTCGCCGCCCGCCCTTCGGGCACCGAGGACGTCTACAAGGTCTACGCCGAGTCCTTCCTCGGCCCCGACCACCTCGCCCGGGTGCAGGAGGAGGCCAAGGGCGTGGTCCAGGCCGCGCTCGGCGGCTGAGTCCCGCGGACCGTACGACGGCCCCGGCGCGCCCGCGCCGGGGCC